>CALHQK010000047.1 GCA_938037185.1 uncultured Riemerella sp. | reverse complement strand
ACCTCTAATTTCTGTCCCATTGTTTGATTTTAGTCGTTTAGGGCAACAAATATAACTTTTTCACATCGAAAATATTTATTTTAGGGCTAAATATTTTAAAATTCATAAATATTATTAACTTTGTGAAAACTATGATTTGATGCTTGTATCCAAGGAAAAAGTTAGTGGACTTATTATCACTCACAATGAGGAAAAAAACATTCGTGAAGTATTGGAATGCTTTGATTTTTGTGATGAAATCGTTATCGTGGATTCTTTCAGCACGGATAGAACTTTAGAAATTGCTGAAACTTTCCCAAATGTGAAAATCATTCAAAATAAATTTGAAAACTTTACAAAACAGCGAAATTTGGCTTTGGATAATGCTAAAAATGACTGGGTTTTGTTTTTGGATGGAGATGAGAGAATCACGCCAGAGCTAAAAGCGGAAATCATAGAAACTCTAAATTCTGAGAACAAAAAGGATGCTTATTATTTTTATCGTAAATTCTTTTTTGAAGGAAAAACTATCAACTATTCGGGAACTCAGAATGATAAGAATTTCAGGCTTTTTAGAAAATCTAAAACAAGATACATCACCGAGAAAAAAGTACACGAAACCCTTAATATAAAGGAAAATATCGGTTCTCTGAAAAACAAACTTCTTCATTATTCTGTGGCTGATAAAGAATCTTACCGCAAGAAAATGATTCACTACGGAGAGCTGAAAGGGAAGGAACTTTTTGAGAAAGGGAAAAAATATAGTTTTTTCACACAGATGGCAAAAACGGCCTTTAAATTCTTTAAATCTTATATTCTAAAATTAGGAATTTTAGATGGAAAAGATGGTTTTGAATTGTGTAAATTACAGACGCTGAGTGTTTATGAAACTTATGAATCCCTAAAAAGAGAAGAAAGAAAATGAAAATTTGCGTTATCAGTTTTGATTTTTGGGGTTATGATGCCCATATCGTAGAGACTTTGAAAGAAAAGGGAATAGAGGCGAACTATATCAAGATAGGGGCGGTTTCTTATGAGAATTTCGGGGAGAGATTGACCAATCTTTTCTCTAAAGTGTTTTTGGGCAAAAACCTAAAATACCAGAAGAGACAAAAATTCGTGATAGAGCAGCTGGATAAGCTGGGGCATCAAGACCAGATTTTGGTTTTAAATGCCGATACTTTTGACCATTCTACACTGGAATACATGAAAAAATGCACCGATAGGTTCATTACATTTTTGTACGATAATTTGGACAGATGCCCAGTGCAGGATAAGCTGCATTTTTTTGATAAAATCTATTCTTTTGATGACAAAGACATTGAAAAACATGGATTTGAAAGATTGACAAATTATAATTATCTGCCATTTTTGTCACAAGAAAAACAAAACCCAAGTGAAGACGCACTTTACATAACATCATACGACAAAAAAAGAATAAAACAGCTGGATGTTCTTTCACAGAAGTTTGAGGAACTGAGATTAAATTTTGACCTGTATGTTATCGGGAAGAAAAGCTGGAAAAATCAGCTGATGAAACCTTTTTCTAAGAATAAAATAGTTTTCACCAGAAAGAGAATAAATCACGAAAATCTGCCTGAGTTTTATAAAAGAACAAAAGTTATTTTAGACCTGATGAGAGAAAACCAGTATGGGCTGAGTTTCCGTGTGTTTGAGGCGATGGCATTGGAGAAAAAAATAATTACGGACAATGAAAAAATAAAAAATTATGATTTCTACAATCCCAATAATATTTTGGTCTTAAATAAAGATTTTAGTAATATTACAAAAGAATTTTTTGAAACTCCGTACCAGTCACTTCCAGAGGAAATTTATAAAAAATATACTCTTGAAAAATGGGTAGAGCAAGTTTTTAATTTAAAATAAAATTTATGGGAATCTGGAGAGAACTTAAATATAGTTTAAGAAGAATTAAAAGAATAAAAAAACTTGAGCAGCAATACCAAAATATAGAAGCTATCAATGATTCTTATAAAGATGAGAAAATATCTTTTCCATACTACGAAAATCCGTTAGTAAGTGTCATTATTCCGTATTTTAACCAAGAAATCTATACTTGGAATTGTCTTTATTCTATTTGGAAAAATCTCCCTAAAACGAGTTTTGAAATAGTTTTAGTAAATGATAAAAGTACAGAAAATCCTGATTTTTCTTCTGCAGAAAACATTAGAATTATTAACAATAAAGAAAATTTAGGTTTTCTAAAAAGCGTGAATAATGCTATTAGCCAAGCAAAGGGAGAGTATGTTTATCTCCTAAACAATGACACGATAGTAAGAAATGGTTTTTTAGATGAGCTTCTTTTTGTTTTTGATAATTTTCCAAATGTAGGCGCAGTAGGCTCTATGCTTCTTAATGCTGATGGCAGCTTACAAGAGGCTGGCTCTGTGTTTATGAAAGATTGTAGAATTTCGCAAGTTGTAGGAAAGAAAAAATCTTATTATCCAGAGTTTAATTATATTTACAAGGTTGATTATTGTTCAGGGTGCAGTCTTTTACTAAAAAAATACGATGACAATGGAAATTTAAACTTATTTGATGAACAGTTTGCGCCTGCTTATTTTGAAGAAACAGACTTGTGTTTTAGGCTAAAATATATACAAGGGAAAGATATTTACTACACTCCTTTCTCTAAAATCATACATTTCAATGGTGTTTCTTATAATTCGGATATTTCTTTATCTGCAAGAAAACAAGAACTTTTTGATAAAAATCTAAAATTATTCAAAAAGAAATGGCAGAAAGAAATAGATGCCATAAAGGCTGAAAAAACTCAATCTCGAATCCTTGAATTCCACCAAAATAAAAGCATTGTTTTTTATAATGGAATGGTTCCTGAATATGATAAAAATTCAGGTGAGTTGAGGCTGACAGAAATTATAAAAGCCTATAAACGAAAAGGATATTTCGTAGCCATTGTTGCTAAAAAAAATAAAATAGACTTTTCGTATAATGAATATTTTCAGCGACTTGGCGTATGTGTTTATTATGAACACAAAATTTATGATGACCGTTTGAGTTTCCTTAAAAGATTACGCCTTAGAAAACCTATAAGCTGGTTCTATGCTGTTAAGATTTTTATTGACAATTACAGACTTGCCCAAAAAGCAAATTCTGACACAGTCCTTGTCTATGATATGGTGGATATTCACCATTTGAGGTATCAGCGGGCTATACAACTGGAGCCTAAGAGATTTTCTAATAAAAAGAATTTTTACAAATTTTTATATTTAGAAAAGAAAGCTTCCCAAAAAGCAGATTTGGTAGTTACTGTTTCAGAAGATGAGGAAAAATATATGCAGAAATTTGCTAATGAAAACAAATTGCTTACTATTTCAAACATTCATTACCCTAAAAAGACAATAGAAGAAGTCCCATCTTTCTATGAAAGAGAAAATATTCTTTTTGTGGGCTCTATCCACCCACCGAATGTGGATGCTGTTGAGTTTTTAATCAATGAAATAATGCCTATTGTTTGGGCTAAAAATAATTCTATTGGAGTAAACATCGTAGGTAATGTAAACGAAGTAATGAAAGAAATCGTCCACCCTAATGTGAAATTTCTCGGATATGTTCCTGATATGGAAGAGTTTCTTCTAAAAAGTAAAATAATGGTAGCTCCTCTTCGCTATGGAGCAGGCGTAAAAGGTAAAATAGGACAGGCTTTTGAATATTTCTTGCCAGTGGTAACTACCCCCATTGGAGCAGAAGGAATGAAATTAGAAAATCATAAAAATGCTATCATTGCTGAAAATAAGGAAGATTTTGCTGAAGCAATATTAAATCTTTATTCCAATGAAAATTTATGGAAAACTCTCCAAAACAATTCCGAAGACAGCCTCTTTCCTTTTTCAAAAGAAAATTTAGAAAATAAAATTGACTTAATAGAAAAAAATCTATTATAATGAACGAAATAATAAAAGTAGGATACTTGTTATCTTATGATTACCAATATATTTTTAATTCTCTGAAATTAGTATATGATTTTGCTGATAAAATAGTTCTTTGCTATGATAAGGATGGCAAAACATGGGCTGGGAATAATGTGAATATTCCGCATTCTTTTTTTGAGGAAATTAGGAAAATAGATATTAAAAACAAGATAAGTTTTTATGCAGACTCCTTTTATATGGAGAATACTCCTCCCATGAGTTTAGAAACAAGACAAAGAAATATGCTTGCCGAAAAACTGGGAAAAGGAGGTTGGCATATTCAGATAGATAGTGATGAATACCCTATTGATTTTAAAGAACTTACATCTTTCCTGAGAAAACACAAATACTTATTGAAAAAACCTGAGAAGACACCAGTTAATTTCTTTGTGAAATTCATCACTCTATTTAAACAAACTGAGGATGGTTTTTTCGTAATTTCTCCATATACAGAACCTTGTTTTCTAATAACTAACCAACCAAATTACATAAATGCTCGTTTCCCAAAAAATGATTTCCATATAGTTTTAGACTCTTATATTATTCATCAATCTTGGGCGAGAGATGAAGAAGAAATTTTAAAGAAAATTACTAATTGGGGACATAAAAATGATTTTGACACCAAAAATTTCTTTGATATTTGGAAAAATCTAAATGAGGATAATTGTTCTTCGCTCCAAAACTTTCATCCACTTAACCCCACTGACTGGAAAAGTGTAAAATTCATTAAGGCAAAAAATATAGAAGAAGTGATAGATTTTTTCAGAACATCTAAAGAATTTGCAGATAAAAAAATAACTCTCCCTCTCAATTGGAAAAGAAGAGTGAAATTGTATTTAAAATCTTTATTTTAAATAAATTCATGAATTGATAAACACTTCTTCAAATTTTTTCATTACAGAAGTAGGATTGAAAACCTTTGAATAGCAGTCCCAGTCTGTATATTTATTTGGCTGAAAATTAGAAAGGATATTTTCTAAATCATTCTGATTATGGTATAAAATAGCTTTTTCTTTCAAAATATCTATGTGAGATTTTTCATCAGAAAGCGCCCAAGTAATGATAGGTTTATTTTTTATAGAAAACTCCCCGACAGCCATACCAAAACTTTCTCCTTGTCTTCTTGCGTGCAGAAAAGCATCTGAAGTATTGATGAATTTTACTTTTCTGTTTATATCTAAAGTAGGAGGCAAAAAGATAATATTTCTGTATGGTCTGAAAATATTTCGCTTTACAAAACAATCTGTTCCCATAAATAGGAAGTAAATATTTTTGTTCTTACGAGCAACCTTTTTTACTGCTTTATGAACAAAATCAATATCAAAAGTCTCTCTTCCACCATATCGAGCAAATACAACAGCATCTTTTGGTATTCCAAGTTCCTCTCTCAAATCTCCTTTTATATCAGGTAAATTCACAATATGTGGGACAAAGGGAATTTGTCCATTACTCATAGTCTTAGACAGCCATTCCGATACATAGGCATAGACATTTCCGTAAGGTTCATTATATTTAAAAACAGCATGAATGGCTGTTTTTATGATATCAACAGGAACGTCATACTCTCTTTCTCCAGATTTTATAGCATAAAATAAATCTGCCTGTGAAGCTTCTATTATTTTATCTCTTTCGTTATTGTCTGTGTAGGAATAAACTTTAAATTTATTTGAAAACTTATCAATGGCTTCTTGTACATTGTTTGGGCTGTTTTTAGGAAACATAATGATAGATTTGTTCCCTAGAATTTCCTCATTGTATGTTGCGTAATCAAATAAGGCATTGGATGTTCCTCTATAACAAAGCTGGTTTTCGTGAAAAATGATTTTCATGATAAATTCACTTAATTTCCTCTTGCGTAGTCATCTTCTAATCTAATGATGTCATCCTCCCCAAAATAAGTCCCCGTCTGCACTTCTATGAAAACTAAAAGCTCAGAGCTTCTGTTTTCTATTCTGTGTTTTGCTCCCAGTGGGATGAAGATGCTTTCTCCATATTTTACTACATGTTCCACTCCATCTAGTACAACCACAGCCTCGCCCTGAACAACCGTCCAGAACTCTTGTCTATGATGATGATATTGATAAGACAAACGATGACCTGCGTTCACTTCTATTCTTTTCAGTTTGTAGTTTTCCTCATCTTCAAGGACATAATATTTCCCCCAAGGTCTTTCTCCAACTTCTAGCATATTTCTTTTTTTTTCAAATTTATAAATTTTTACAATTTTATTACCTATTTTCAGCAATATTTTTCAAAAACAGATATATTTCTCATAAATCTATATTGTTTTAAAAATCATTGTTTCCATATTCATCTTCTATACAAAGTCTAAATCACCATTGACAGAGCTATTCTCTTTCTTTCTGTGTCTATTTCTATTATTTTCACTTTTACCTGCTGGTGGAGTTTTACCACTTCGCTGGGGTCGCTCACGAATCCGTCTTTCAGCTGGGAAATATGCACCAGCCCATTTTCTTTTATCCCAATATCCACAAAACACCCGAAAGCCGTGATATTGCTCACTATACCAGGAAGTACCATTCCTGATTTCAAATCTTCAAAGTTTTTTATATTCGGATCAAATTCAAAAACTTTGCTCGTTTTTCTTGGGTCAAGCCCTGGTTTTAGAAGTTCTTTCAGAATATCCTTTATCCCTAAAATTCCGATGTCCTCTGTGATGTATTTTTCTGGAACGATTTGTTTTATTTTTTCCTCATTAGCGATAAGGTCTATCGTTTTGATGCCGAGGTCTTTCGCCATTTTTTCTACGATTTTGTAGGCTTCTGGATGCACAGAGGAGTTGTCCAAAGGATTTTTGCCATCTTTTATTCGGATGAATGCCGCCGCCTGCTGGAATGCCTTTTCGCCCAGACGAGGAACTTTTTTAATCTGATTTCTATCCACAAAAGCACCATTTTCTGTTCGGTAAGCCACAATATTTTCCGCAAGTTTTTCGCCAATACCAGAGACATAGCTCAATAGGGATTTACTCGCTGTATTGATGTTAATTCCTACCGAATTCACACATTTTACGACTGTGCTGTCCAATTCTTCTTTTAACAAAGTCTGGTCTACATCGTGCTGATACTGCCCTACACCGATGCTCTTTGGATCTATTTTTACCAACTCGGCAAGCGGGTCAGACAGCCTCCTTCCGATAGAAACTGCGCCTCTCACGGTGATGTCATAATCAGGAAATTCATCTCGGGCAATTTTACTCGCGGAATAAACGGACGCTCCTGCTTCGGACACCACGAAAACCTGCAAAGGCCTGTCAAACGCTATTTTCTTAATGAAAAACTCGGTTTCACGAGAAGCCGTTCCGTTTCCGATAGAAATCGCCTCAATATGGTAAGCCTCCACCATAGAGCGGATTTTTTTCATCGCGATGGCGGTTTCTTTCTGTGGAGCGTGTGGATAAATGGTCTCATTATGAAGCAAATCGCCTTTTTCATCAAGACAAACCACCTTACAGCCCGTTCTATACCCTGGGTCTATGGCTAAAATCCGCTTTTCGCCTAGAGGCGGAGCCAAAAGCAGCTGTGTCAAGTTTTCAGAAAAGATAGAAATCGCCTTTTCATCGGCTTTAATTTTGGCTTCCTGCAAAATTTCATTTGAAATAGAAGGCTCCAAAAGTCTTTTGTAAGCATCTTGAGCCGCAAGGATGATTTGCTCTGCACACGAAGGCGAAGCCGTTTTCACCAAACTTCCCTCCATGAAAGTAAGGATTTCATCTTTGTCAATACCAATACTCACTTTTATAAAACCCTCTTTTTCAGCGCGAAGCATCGCCAGAAGTCTGTGAGAAGGGATTTTGTTCAGCGGTTCGCTCCAGTCAAAATACTGGGCGTATTTCTGCGCCTCTTCCTCCTCTTTTTTGGTTTTGACCACTTTACTGGAAATCACGGCTTTTCGCTGAAAAACTCTTCTAAGATTTTTTCTAATGAAAATATTTTCGTTGATCCATTCTGCAATGATGTCCCTCGCACCTTGAAGCGCCTCCTCCACGCTGAAAACTTCTTTATTCAGATAATTCTGCGCCGCTTGCTCTATGTCACCATTTTTCTGAGCCATAATGATTTTTGCCAAAGGTTCCAGCCCTTTTTCTTTTGCGGCATCGGCTTTGGTTTTTCTTCGTTTTTTAAAGGGAAGATACAGGTCTTCTATCTCCTGTAAATCAAAGCTTTGCTCTATTTTTGCACGAAGTTCGGGTGTGAGTTTTTCCTGCTCTTCTATGGATTTCAGAACGCTTTCTTTTCTCTTTTGGATTTCATCAAAATTTTTGTTAAGTTTCTGAATTTGTTCTATTTCCACCTCGCCAAGGTTTCCTGTTTTATCTTTTCTATATCGCGCAATAAAGGGAATGGTGCAATCCTCCGAAAGCAGCTGCAAAACGGCGTTTATCTGTTTTTCTTGAATTGAAATATTCTGCCGAATAAATTGTATTTTGTCCATTGTTCTTTTGATAAATAATCCGCAAAATAAACAAACTTTAATTTAAAATGTCTAATGTTTTTTAATTATCTTTGTCAGTCTTAATAAAACATAATATGAATCATCAACTAAAAATATTCAATTCCTTAAAAGGAGAAAAAGAAGTTTTTGTGCCTTTGCACGAGAATAATGTAGGAATGTATGTCTGTGGCCCCACGGTGTACAGCAATGTGCATTTGGGAAATGTGCGTACCTTTATGTCGTTTGATTTTGTGTATCGTACGCTGAAATTCTTGGGCTACAAAGTGCGCTATGTCCGTAACATTACCGATGCAGGACACCTTACCGATGATGGCGATGTGAACAATGACCGTTTCGTAAAACAATCCCGCCTAGAAAAGCTGGAACCTATGGAAATCGTACAAAAATACACGGTTGATTTCCATAAAGTTTTGGATATATTCAATCTTCTTCCGCCAACTATAGAACCTACTGCGACAGGGCATATATTGGAACAAATCCAGCTTACAGAAAAACTCTTGAATGATGGTTTTGCCTATGAGAGTAATGGTTCTGTGTATTTCGATGTGCTGGAATACAACAAACGCGGACTCAACTACGGCGAACTTTCCAATAGAAATATAGAAGAGCTTTTTGCGAACACCCGTGACCTCGATGGACAAGGCGAAAAACGCAATCCTCAGGACTTTGCACTATGGAAAAAAGCTTCACCAGCTCACATTATGCGCTGGGCTTCTCCTTGGGGCGATGGTTTCCCTGGCTGGCACCTTGAATGTACAGTAATGAGCACCAAATACCTTGGTAATCAGTTTGATATCCACGGAGGTGGTATGGACTTAAAGTTCCCGCACCACGAATGCGAAATCGCACAAGGTAAAGCAGGACACGGCGAAAGCCCAGTACGCTACTGGATGCACGCTAATATGCTGACAATGAACGGACAACGAATGAGCAAATCGACAGGAAACTACATTTTGCCGATGCAGCTCATCAATGGTGATAATACATTTTTTGAGAAGGCTTTTGCGCCTGCTGTGATTCGTTTCTGCTTTATGCAAGCGCACTACCGCAGTGTACTTGACATCTCTAATGAAGCAATGCTTGCTGCCGAAAAAGGCTTTAACAGGCTTATGGAAGCGTTAAAAGTTTTAAATGAAATCAATACCGAAATAGAGCGTCCTACTGCGCTCCCTATATCTGAATGGAGAGAAAAGTGCTACAATGCGCTATTGGATGATTTTAATTCGCCTATACTTATTGCTCATCTTTTCGAGGCGGTGAAATGGATTTTTCAAGTGAAAAACGGAGAAGAAAAAATATCCATCGATGAACTTCACGAATTGAAAACACTGATGAACGCCTTTGTTTTCGATGTTTTGGGCTTACGAAACGAAGAACAAGCGGCAGGAAATAATGACAAACTCGATGGTGTGGTTCAGCTCCTTATCAATATGAGAATGGAAGCTCGTGCCAACAAAGATTGGGCGCTTTCGGACAAAATCCGAGATGAATTATCCGCAATCGGCATCCAGCTAAAAGACGGAAAAGAAGGAACGAGTTATAGCATTAGTTAATATAATTCATTCGCCATGAAGTTTTTAGCGTATTTTTTGCTCTTTTGCAATGTTGCTTCTGCTCAGACAGAAGGAGGCTTCGCTATAATCAATGACAAAGACGGCTATGTAAATGTGAGAAAAGAAGCAAATATACACAGCAAAGTGATAAAAAAACTTGATAACAATACGCTTATTTTTGCTTTTGATTACAATAAATCAGAAGACGGCAATTGGATTTATGCTGATAATGATGGATACATCTATAATGACAGAGTCAAATGGTTAGAAAAATTACCCAAAGTCGCCAAAGGCATCGAAAAGAAAAATGCTATTCACTTTTCAGGGAAAAATATCAAGGTAACTCTTACTTCACAAAAATTTGACAAGGGTAAGCATTCTTTTGTTTATTATAAAGAACCTCATCACCCCATAAAAAAGATAGATGGAAAACCTTTTTGGGGAACAGATGGCGAGATACCAAGAGAAGAATATAAAAATATTCAAATATACATCAATGGGAAACAAATTTCCCTTCCTAAAAGCGCTTATGATGACCTATATGAACCTACTTTCTATACAGAAAACAACTCCGTTTATTACGATAAAGAGCATGACAGCTACTATATAGTAGCTACTAATAGTGATGGTGCCGGCACTTACATGGTCTGTTGGCAAATAGAAAAAGGAATTTATAAAGGCAGAAAAATCGGTATACCTTTTTAGAAGAAAATTTATTAAATTTGACAAAAAAAATAATTACATTAACAATAAATATTTAGAAATATGTTAGAAATTGGAGAAAGACCTTGGGGAAAATATTATGTCCTTGAGGATGAGGAAAACTACAAACTAAAAAGAATAGAAGTAAACGCAGGACATCGTTTGTCTTATCAGTACCATCATCATAGACAGGAGTTTTGGACGGTAGTTCAGGGTGAGGCTGTGGTTGTACTAGACGGAGTGGAACATGTAGTGAAATACGGAGAAAGCATCTTCATCCCACTGGGAGCAAAACACAGAATAGAAAACAGAAGTTCGGAGCTTTTAGTGTTCATAGAAGTGCAGACGGGAACTTATTTCGGGGAGGATGACATTGTGAGAATAGAAGATGATTATGCTAGAGGGGAATAAAAAAGTCCTAATTAAATATAACTATTATATTTAGGGATATGAATAATTCTGCAGCAATGAGGTATTCAGAGTGTAGTGTCTCAAGTGTGTAAGTTAAATTTTTTAAGACTTGTACACTTTATGTGGTGGTATCAAATAATTTTTTAAAAGTTATATAATGTTACAGAGCATAAATAAAAATTGGTTCTTTTTACTTTCTATTGTGACTATTATATTGGTTTTTACTCTCTCATATATTTCTCCTGAATTATGGGAAAATGAGAATTTTAGAGAAAAATTTTTTAAAGTAGGGTTTTACCTTTGTGGCATTATTTCAGTCTTATGGATGTTACAGTATCGTAGCCTCCTTTTTAGGAAAGGGGATTATTTTCGTTCACTTATAATATGTATAGGGGCGACAACGGTTTTTTTATGGACATATAAACATAAAATTACGTTCCGTATGGATTTACTTTTGCTTTTCCTCTGTGGGCTTTATTCCATTGTTTATCGCAAATGGACAAGATTGGATGGAGTCATGATTACTTTTTTTCTAGTGATAACTCTCCGATATTTAGGCATATTGTGGAGTGTGGACATTCCTCTTGCGTGGCAAGATGTTGAGGAAGATACAATATATTTTCTTCTTCTTGCTCCTATTGTTTGTTTTGGTTTCCGAATAAAGGAAAGGGAAAGCATGAGTTTTATTACACTTTGTTTTAAATTATTTTTACTTTTGCTTACCTTAAACATAAGTATTTACATCTTTGTATATAAATCAATAGGAATTCCCTTTTTTAGTTTTTTTACTTTTAATAAGAGTTATATTAATTTCACAGAACACATATTAGCTTGGACATTTTTTAAACACCAGAGTTTTATATCTTGGGTTATTTTCACTATATGGGGGTTAGGTTTTTTAGTATGGAGAAAAGATAGAAGATATATATCACTATCAGAAGTAGTTTTGTATAGCATACTTTTATTTTGTTTTGCCTTTATAGTGCAAGCAAGAGTTGTAATAATAGGAATACCCCTAGGAATATTACTATTAGGGTGGTTACAGCTTTCTGAAAAATGGACCGTCCGAAAGCGCATAGGATATGAGATAGGAATCTTCCTAATAGGTGTTTTAGGTGTTTACTTATTGATAAATTATACTACTTATTTTGCTGATCCGATACGGAAAAAAATGTTATCTAAAGTTTTTACAAGTATTAATACTCATCCCATTATTGGGAATGGTTCTGCTTATGAAAGGTTTATAGCGCAAGAAACTGTTGAGTTAACACATGTTCACAATGATTTTTTAGCCATTCTTGTTGATTTAGGAATCATAGGGTTTATGCTACTTTTGCTATATGTATTTTTTATTTATAGGAAAGCGGTCCTTTATAGAGACAGCAGTATTATGTATTGTCTTATGTCATTTCTTTTGCTGATGAATACGGATGTTATGTTGAATAATCAGCCAGGAGTTTTTATCACAGTCCCCTTTTTAATATTTGTCTTTTTTAAGAAAAGAATTAAAATTACATGAAAAAAAGAATATTATACTTTATGCCAGATAATCCATCTGCTCGTAAAGCAGGAAATCTGACACGCTGTACACAGATGTTAAATTATCTGGAATCCTTATCCGATATATATGAGGTAGATTTTCTTTCTATCGGAGACTGGGAAAAAGAAGATTGGACTACAGAAAATAAAAGAAAATTCATAACAGAGCATCCTAATGTAAAATTACATCTAATCAATAGAAAAGGAAGTAAAACTAGCAAAGTAAAACAATTTTTTGAATATAAACTATTAAATATTCTTCCAAAACTTATAAAAGGAACAAGCGTGGATATTACTAATCCAATGCTTAATAGAAAGGTTTCAAACTTTATAGACAAAGGAAACTATGATAAAGTGATTGTCAGTTATGCTTCTTGGGCAAAAGTGGTAAGTAATATTAAAACTAAACCCTATCTAATTGTAGACACCCACGATTTCATTACAGCACAAAGTAGGGATAAAATAGGGAAAATAGGGAAACTATTCCAGAGCGAAATAAACATTCTTAAAAACTTTGATGAAATTTGGACTTATTCCGTGGAAGAGGAATATATTTTTGGCCAGTTTACAGATAAAAAAATTACACTTATTCCTATATCTTTTCCTTTCTGCCCTACAGAATATAAAGAAAATTATAAGTATGAATTGATTTTTGTAGGAAGTCAAAATCCTCATAATATAACTGGAATCCAATGGTTTGAAAAGGAAGTGCTACCTTTTTTAGAAGATACTAAAGTACATATTATAGGTAAAATTTGTAAGGTGGTTCCTGACCATCCTAACTTCGTGAAACACGGTATGGTAGATGATATAGAAGATTTTTATCAAAATACCAAAATCGCTATTTGCCCTATGCTTTCAGGAACAGGAATTAAAATAAAAGTTTTGGAAGCATTATCCCATTCATTACCTGTGGTAACCAACCGTAGAGGAGTTGATGGACTTCTTAACAAAACCTTAAATGGCTGTATTGTAGAAAATACAGGTAAAGATTTTGCGGAAGCAATTCTAAAACTCTTGCACGATAAATCTTTTTATATAGAAAAGAAAAAAGAAGCTGAGAAGTATTTCTTGGAAAATCATTCTTTCGAAAAAGAGAAAAAAGTACTAGACAATATTTTCTTAACAAAATGAAAAAAATCCTTATAGACTTAGAACGCCTCCGTTATCCTAATTCAGGGATTGCTAATGTTTTCCGAAACTTAGCAAAAGGATTGCAGACACTTAATTCTGAATATATGTTCTACTATTTTGGAACTAAAACAGAATTACAAAAAATTGATACTTCTCTACCCATCGTTGAATGGAAAAGATGGCATAAATTTTATGAGAATTTCAGCTCAAAATTTGATATTGTACACACAAGCCACCAGCTTTCATCTTATTTTCATAAAAAGTATAAAAAATCCATCAAAATTCTTACACTCCATGATTTGAATTTTCTATATGAAGATTTGAGTGCCAGCAAAAGAAATAAAATGCTCAAAAAAGTAAATAATAATCTAAAAAATACAGATTATTTAGTATGTATTTCTGACTTTGTGAAAGAAGATGTGTTGAAAAACAAAAATATTCTTACATTAGATAATGTCAAAGAAATTTTCGTTATTCATAATGGAATTGATTTTCCTGAACAAAAGGACTATTCTTTGGGGAAATATGAGTTTTTAAAACAAAAAAAATATATTCTCAATATAGGCGTTCTATTTGCTAAAAAAAATCAGAAAAAACTCATAGAAATGCTTCCTTATATTAGTGAAGATTTGGTTTTAGTATCCTCTGGTGAAAAAGAGCCTTACGCTTCTGAAGTAAGAGAGGCTGTTGAAAAACTAAATCTGCAAAACCGAGTTCATTTTCTGAAAAATATCAGTGAAGAAGAAAAATACGCACTAATACAAAATTGTCAGGCAATGTGCCACCCCTCTATTGCAGAAGGCTTTGGCATCCCTCCCATTGAAGCAATGGCTTTTGGAAAGCCCGTATTCCTGAGTAAATACACTAGCCTTCCTGAAATTGGAGGAAATGTAGCTTTTTATTTTGATAGCCTCGAACCACAGCAGATGGCAGAAACTTATCAAAAAGGGATGATAGAATTTAATAAATCTCCCATAGAATACAGCCAAAAAACTAAAGACTGGGCATCTCAATTTGAATATAAAAAAATGGCTCAAAATTATCTCTACCTTTACAAAAAAATTTTAGAACACTAATTTTTTGACCCTACCTGTTCAATTTAACCTTATATTTGTTGCCCTAAACGACTAAAATCAAACAATGGGACAGAAATTAGAGGT
>CALHQK010000046.1 GCA_938037185.1 uncultured Riemerella sp. | reverse complement strand
AAAGGAGTTAGAAAAATTATGGGGAAATTTGAAGATTTTGATAATTATATGCTGCTGGAAGTGGATTTGCAGACAGGAAGACACCACCAAATACGGGCACAGCTCTCTAAAATAGGCATACCTATAAAAGGCGACTTAAAATATGGTGCTCCACGCTCCAACTTAGACGGCGGAATCAGCCTGCACGCCAGAATGCTGGAATTCATCCATCCTGTGAGCAAAGAACTTATAAAAATAACCGCTCCCGTTCCACAGAATGATGCAATATGGAAAGCCTGCGAAATGTAAAAACGATATGTTAATCCAAAATAAAAGAGCCACTCACAGAGTGGCTCTTCTATCATCTCAAAATATTTTATTTATATTAGAAACTTTGAATTAGAGATAATGATACACGGAAGTTATCCCCTGTAGCGTCTTTTGCTAACTTCTTAAGTTTTCCCGTTGTATATGTTCCTATTATTCCGTCTGTTTTAGTTTCAAGTCCTGCCCAAGTAGTAGAAGTGTAATCAAACTCTACTGCCAACTTAGTATTACCAGATTTCCATCCAAATCTTGGTGAAATTCTCCAAGTATTGATAGGAACTACACCTCCTTTATAAGCTTGGAAATCAGCTGTTGCTGGAATAGTGTTAATATTTTGTTGCCACTTATTAGCAAAATCTGTGAAATAATATCCATTACTTCTATTATACCCAAAATCTTGAGAGAATCCTCCAAAAACTCCCCATTCAAAGCTTGGAGAGAAGTTTCCATAAAACTCTGTCCAAAGAGCTAGGTTTCTAGAGTTTTGTAATTTGTATTTTTTGTCAACTGGATTATAAGTAACACCTATACCTCCTAATTCCAATAATTCAGAAGAGTTTTCTCCATAGTTACCATAGATCTGCCAAGCAAAATTTTCAGTAAACTGAGCTTTAGCATATGCTAAAAAGTTAAATGCTCCTACATTCTTTCTTTCATCTAGAGTGGTAAGCACATTTTCCCAAGCTGCTTTAGTAGTTTTATAGTTCACGCCAAATCCTCCTACGAATTTATCATCTCTACCAAACTGGAACTGTGCATGGAATGCTGGAAGTCCAGACCTAGCTGCATTAGATTTTGTATCGGCAGTAGATAATACTGCAGAAGTAAAGTCTCTCTCAGTAATTGCAGCAGCTGTGAATCTAAACACTTCTCCTTTAGTAGAGAATCTGATTTGTGGAGAACGATTGAACGGCTGGAACGGGCTTCCCGCGTTGAAGTTGTAAGTTCTAGGAGATACATTTGTCACGAACATTGGGTGCCAGAATTGACCTACTAACCATTCTACTTTATCGCTAGATAATTTAACATAAGCATGTCTTAATGCTAGTGTATTGATTGAAGCATCTGAACTACCAAAGAAATGAGATTCAATCAAAGCCTCAGATTTCATTCCGAAGAACTCAGGACCAGCGATTTTCACTCCTAATCTTGATTCGATTCCCCATCCGTTGAAATTAGCAACATTGTTTCCTCTTACATTTGGAGATGCTAAATCGATAAAGTTACCTTCTCTAGCTGCAATTACTTGACGAGAGTCAAACGCGAATTCTCCTTTTGCATAACCATAAAGTGTAGCACTTGTTTCTTCTTGTGCTAACCCTACTTGTGCTACTGCCAAAGCAAGTAGCGCCATAATCTGTTTTTTCATAATGTCTATTATTAATTTAAAGTTATTCTTTATTTAACAAGGCAAAGATATAAATTATTTTATACAAATTTAACTTAAAAACCTAATTTTAATCAGGTTTTTAATATTTCTTAACCTTGTCATTATATATAACAACCACCCCAAATCACTCCTACACTACTAAAAATGATACTTTACACTGCGGTCATATGGTTACATTAAAGTTAAGTTTTTGTTAAAAACATGAGAAGAATCATGTTCAGCAGAGGCTTTTCAACCATCTCCATTCGAATAAAACATATGATAAATATCAATTTAGTATTTATAAATATTTAAAAATCAGTGTTTTTATTTTTACTTTGGCTAAAAAACAATTTTTGTTAATAAAAAGTGGTATTTATTCAAAATTTTATCTTAACTTGCACCCCGAATTTTAAGACCAAAAAGTCTGATTGAATTCATTTAAAATCTAAAATAACATTAAATAAATTATAACAAATGGATTTACAAACAGCAAAAAAGAAAGCTACGAGAGTCCTCATAGCTGGTATAATTTCCAACTTCTCTGTTGGGATATTATATTCTTGGAGTAACTTGAAAGATGCTTTGGAGTACACTAACTTGCAAGGTATTCAAGACAAAAATGTTGAGGCTGCAGAAAGAATGTATTCTTCATGGTCGCAGTCAGACTTGGCTTTGCCTTATGGTATTGGCGGGTTCTTTTCTGCTTTTATCGTAGTGGCAGCAGGTGCTTGGCAGGATAAAGTTGGTCCTACTAAGGTTATCTTAATTGGGGTATTGATGACAGGTTTAGGAACTATTGCTTGTAGTTTCTTCACTCATTCCCCAGTAGTATTTATCACTATCTTCTCCTTAATAGTAGGGAATGGTATCGGTTTCGTGTATGCATGTCCTCGTGCTGCAGCGATGAAATGGTTCCACCCATCTAAAAAAGGGATGATTAATGGTCTTGTAGTAGCAGGATTTGGTCTTGGTGCTCTTTGGTTAGGACCATTGGAAACATTATTCTTAAAAGGACAAGCTTTCGTTTGGACTATTGATTCATTCCCTCGTTTGTCTTTAGAAAATACATTAAGAGTATTAGGATGTGCTATCCTTGCTATGGGTGTTCCTGCTGCATTGAATGTAGTGAACCCTCCTGCAGGATATGAAGTACCTGAACCAGAAGTTAATCCAAACAAACCAGTAAAAGAAAATGCTAAGAAAACTGCTTCTATCGGAACTGCAGCTATGTCTAAAACTTGGCAGGCTTGGGCATTGTTCTCTATCTATGCTCTATACTGTTCTGCTGGTGCGATGGTAATCTCTAACTCTTCTGACATCATGAGAGTACAGTCTGGTTTGACATCTGGTGTAGAATCAGGATTGATTACACCTGAAAACTTCGAACTAGCAACATCTCTACTTGGGATAATGGTTCCTGTAACTTCTATCTCTAACGCTTCAGGTCGTGCATTAGGAGGTATGATTTCTGACATCATTGGTAGAAAGAATGTATACTATGTAATCCACACTATCCAAGCGATTAACATGTTCTTCTTCCATACATATACTTCTCCAGTAGCTATCGTATTAGGAGTTATCCTTACTTGCGTGGTTTACGGTTCTGTAATGAGTACAACACCATCTCTTGTAGCAGACTACTTTGGTCTTAAAGCTTACGGTGCTAACTATGGTGTAGTTTATACAGGTTGGGGAGCATCTCTAATCATTGGTCCACAAATCGCGGCTTACTCTAAAAAGTTAGCTTTAGCAGATGGTAACCCTCAAGAATCTTACTTTTTCGCTTACCACGCAGCTATCGGATTGATCGCAATTTCATTAGTTCTTGCATTCTTGGTTAAAAAACCTAAATTTAGACAAGAAGATGTTATTGATGATTACATCTTAGGACCAGATGAACTTAAAAACTAATTAAGTTTAATCATAAATAAAGACTCCCAAATGGGAGTCTTTTTATTTTGAGAATATTCTAAAATCATACCAAAAACAAATCTGAAGCGATTCCATCTGCAAAGAACCAATGCTTTTCAGGGATTTTGAGATGATTATTTTCAATGATAAGAAATCCCTGCTGTATTTTAGGCTGAATATCAGCATTGAATTTTTGGATAATTTCATCTGAAAAATCATTTTTTATTTTTGCTAAATCTACTCCCCAGCTCGTTCGAAGGCCTATCATCAGCATTTCATTATATCTATCTTTTTCGGACAATATTTCTTTTTCTAATGGTAATTTCCCTTCTAAAAGATCTTTGATGTATAACGAATTATTAGCAATATTCCACGCTCGGATATGTTCTCCATCATAAGAGTGCGCCGAAGGCCCAATTCCTAAATAAGGTTTGTATTTCCAATAAGAAGTATTGTGTTTGGAATAAAAATCAGGCTTTCCGAAATTTGATATTTCGTAATGGTCAAAACCGTTATCTTTCAAAAAATCTACCATGTAGTAGAATTCCTCGTTTTGTGTATTTTCTTTCGGAGGGCTTATTTTCCCTTTGGTTATCCAGTTTTCAAGAGCTGTTCTTGGCTCTATGGTCAGCGCATAAGAAGAAATATGCGGAACTTCCAGCTCTATGGCTTTATCCAAATTCTGTTTCCAAATCTCAAAATTAGATGTAGGTGCGCCATAGATTAAATCAATGCTAATATTCTGAATTCCTGTATCTTGCGCTCTTTTCACGGAAGATTCTGCTTGTGAGGAACTATGCGCACGATTCATCAGTTTCAAATCTTCATCATGGAAACTCTGTATTCCTATGGAAAGCCGATTAATCCCAATTTCTGCAATTCCCGTCAAAAATTTTTGGTCTAAATCATCTGGATTTGCCTCCAAGGTGATTTCTATATCCTCAGAAAAATCAAAATATTTCAGGATTTCATCCATCAACATTTTAATTTCATCTACCTCCAAAATAGATGGTGTCCCTCCTCCGAAATATAAAGTCTCTAAGGTTTTGTTTTTCAGTTCATGATTTCTTAATGATAATTCATTTTTAATGGCGAAAAGCATCTCATTTTTCAATTTCAAAGAAGTAGAAAAATGAAAATTACAATAACTGCATTTCTGTTTGCAAAAAGGAATATGAATATAAAGCATTTATAATTAAAGCATTAGAATAAATAATCAATAAATTTTGGATTAATTATTTTCTAAATATCTCCTCCATCGCTCAACAGCTTCCTGCATATCCTTTGGCATTGGACTTTCAAAATACATTTCCTTTTTGGTCGTTGGGTGGATAAACCCGAGTGTATGCGCATGAAGTGCATGCCGCGGAAGCACATCAAACACATTTTGAATAAACTGCTTATATTTAGGTAAATTTTGTCCCCTTAGCGGAATATGGCCTTCATACCTTTCATCATTGAAAAGAGTGTGACCGATATGCTTAAAATGAGCTCTAATCTGGTGCGTCCGCCCTGTTTCCAGTTTACATTCTACCCAAGTCATGTATCTAAAACGCTCCAAAACTCGATAATGCGTAACTGCATGTTTTCCATGGCTGCCATCCTCATAAACAGCCATCTGCATTCGGTTTTTCTGATGCCTTCCAATGTGTCCTCTTATTGTTCCCTCATCATTTTCAAGATTTCCCCAAACAAAAGCCCAATACAAACGCTTAGTTTTTCTCTCAAAAAACTGCTTAGCAAGGAAACTCATCGCATATTCGTTTTTAGCAATGACCAAAAGCCCCGAAGTATCCTTGTCTATTCTATGCACAAGACCTACCCTGTCTAAATCTGTCTTAAATTTATTTTTCTCAAAATGGAAAGCGATTGCATTCACTAATGTTTTATCCCAATTTCCAAATCCTGGATGAACCACCATTCCTGCTTCTTTGTCTATAACCAAAACATCATCATCCTCATAAACAATATTAATGGGGATATCCTGTGGGATAATTATATTTTCACGAGGAGGATGGGTTAAAAGCACAGATACTTGATCACCTGGTTTTACCCGATAGTTTTGCTTTACAGGAGTGCCATTAACGATGACATTCCCTGCACGGCAGGTCTGTGAAATCTTATTGCGAGAGGAATTTTGCCTGAATATTAAAAGAAACTTATCAATTCTTAACGGCTCTTGATTTTTATCTACGACAATATTAAGATGCTCATAAAACTCGCTGCCTTCTTCCTCCGGCTCTGTATATTCCATTTCCTGCTCAAGAAATTCTTCTCTATCTTCTTCCATTGGTTTTTGTAAATAGGAGTTTTATTCTACAACAACATGATTTGCCTTTTTAGGCTTCTCTGGTGCAGGTTTCGCTGGTTTTTGCTCTACTGGAGCTTTGTCTTCTGTCGGTTTTTTCTCCTGAGAACTGGTAGGATTATTTTCTTTTTGAGGTTTAGGTTTCTCTTTTTTCGGTGCATCTATTGGAGAATTACTAAATTCAGCATCAAGATTAGGCTCTTCTCCCTCGTTTCTTCTATAAATTTTGTCTAATTCTTTCACTTTTTCGTACATTTCAGCAGGTGTTTTTTTACCAGCCCAAATATCAATCTGCATTCCTTGGTCTCTTAGGCTTCCATAGGCAGGGTCTTGATAATAGACAATTTTATCATCTCCTTTGTCGCTTCCTTCGTAGTCTATCATGCCTATTTCAAAATTACTCGCTTTTATGAGTTTTTTGGCTTCACCTACCGTTAATCCTACTAAATTAGGAACAGATATATTTCTCAAGGGCCCTGAACCAACTACCAAATCAATCACAGAAAATTTTGGAAGAAGGGTTCCTGGTTTCAGTTCATTCCCTTTATGAATCATTCTAATCACGGCATCTTTCTGAATATTAGGCTCATATATTGTATCGCCCACCTTTAGCCCTACTAACTCTAATCTACTAAATGCCAATCCTTTATATTTATCTAAAACATCTGGAACTTCTATTTTAGCCCAAGTTTTAGGATTTACTTTTAGGATTATTGTCCTTCCATCTTTTACACGAGCTCCAGCAGAAGGGTATATCTGCAAGACTTGAAAAGGCTTGTATTTTGGCTCATACTTAAAGCTGTCTACCTCCACTGTGAGTCCCATATCTTCCAAAACTTTTACCGCCTCCTGCACAGGCATATCCACAACATTAGGCACGGGAACCTCTTTTCCATGGTTCGTATGGTGTTTCAACCATGCAAATGTACCCATGATTAGTCCATAGAAAACTCCTATCGCGATTATAATATTTAAAAATACCTTCCAGTGAAGAAATGATTTGAACATAACTACTTCAAATTAAAATACAGAGCAAATATATAGTTTTTTACTTAAATTTTGCTGAACTTTTATCAATATCTTTATTTTAAAATCTTTACTTTTGTAATTATGTTTAGTGATTTAAGACCTATTTTATTTACTTTATTCCGCTTTTTGGGAATTTATTTTGGATTGATTGCCTTATATCAGCTTTATCTGAATATGTATGATGATGTTGCTGCTGATCCATTAACCAGAATTATTGCGGAACAATCGGCTTTTTGTTTAAATAAAACTGGCTATCCGACACAACTTATAGATGGAGTTGATACAAAAGGTATTTATTTCTATATCAATGAATTATGGCCTGCCGTAATGATAGAGGGCTGCAATGCAGTATCCATTATGATTATTTTCTTGGCTTTTATTTTTACTTTTTATAAAGGAGCTAAAACTTTTTGGTTTGCACTGGGCGGACTTATTTTCATTTATATAGTTAATGTATTTAGGATTGCTATCATCAATGTTGTGGTGCTGCAACATCCTGATTATCAAAAAATAAGCCACGACTATTTATTTCCTGCTATAATTTATGGCGCTGTAGTTTTATTATGGATTATCTGGATTAAATTCTTTGTTCTGAAAAAATGAATAAAATAAAATGGCT
>CALHQK010000045.1 GCA_938037185.1 uncultured Riemerella sp. | reverse complement strand
TTTAAGGTAATGGGGAATTTCCTTTTGACAAAGATAAAGCCGATGGAGCCTTATGTAATCTCTGTCAATCCGTTTGAAAAGAGAAAAGAGGCTTACAGCAGTATGTCTGGAATGCGCGAAGCTCTGAAACACCTTTCGGATGGAGGTTGTCTGGGGATTTTCCCTGCTGGAGAAGTTTCGAATAAAAATAATGAATACAACGAGATATTAGACAAAGAATGGCAAGAACCAGCATTAAAATTGATAAAAAAAGCACAAGTTCCTGTCGTTCCAATGTATTTTCATGCGAAAAACAGCAAGTTGTTTTATAATGTTTCTAAAATTCACCCAGATTTACAAACGCTGATGATTCCAGCAGAAATGGTGAATAAAAGAGAAAAACCAATCAAAATAAGAATAGGAAGACCTGTAACACCCAAAATCCTAAATGAATACGAGACTCCTAAGGAATTAGGAGAGTTTCTGAGAAAGAAAGTTTATATGATGAAATCTTATTTTGAGGATAGAAAATCTGTTGCAGAATTCCTGAAAGTAAAGAATTTGAATATTTCACCAAAGGAAGAAGTTGTGGTTCAGAATATTATAGATGAAACGCCTTTGACGGAAATTTTAGCAGATAGAGAAAATCTTAGAAAAAAAGACGGAAAAATGCTCTTTTCTAATGGTGATTACGAGGTTTATTTCACGAAATTTGATGAAATCCCAGCCATGATGCGCGAGATTGGGCGTCAGAGAGAGCTGACTTTCAGGGCGGTAGGAGAAGGAACAAATCTCCCTTTTGATTTAGATGAATATGATAAACACTATCATCATTTAATTCTTTGGGATAATGTAGCTCAAAAAATAGCAGGAGCCTACCGTATGGCGCTTGGTTCAGAAGTGATGAAAAACTACGGAATAAAGGGCTTTTATACAAATTCTCTTTTTGATTTTGACCAAGAATTGCAGCCTTTCTTCAAAAAAGTGATAGAAATGGGGCGGGCTTATATTTCATTAGAATATCAGCAGAAGCCTTTGCCGCTTTTCCTTTTGTGGAGGGGGATTGTCCATGTTTGTTTAAGAAATCCTGAACATAAATTCCTCATGGGCGGGGTAAGTATCAGCAATAGATTTTCGGATTTTTCTAAATCTCTGATGATAGAATTTATGCGTTCTCATTATTTTGATCCTGTCGTGGCACAATATGTTCACCCTAAAAATGACTATAAAGTATATCTCAGCGAAAGGGACAAAAGCCTTTTCTTTGAAGGTTTGGATGATGATTTGAATAAATTTGATAAACTTATAGATGATTTTGAACCTGAGATGAGGCTGCCGGTTTTGATAAAAAAATACATTAAGCAAAATGCAAAGGTTGTTGCTTTTAATGTTGATCCTAATTTTAATGATGCAATAGATGGACTTATGTATATCAGAATCAGTGATTTACCAGAAGGAACAATAAAGCCCGTTTTGGAAGAAATGAGCGAGCAGTTGAAAAATTGCGAAAAAAATAATGAAGATAATAAGTAATATAGTTGCACGTTAAGATAAAACTTCATATATTTGCCACCGAATTAAACAAAAAAAGGTTTCTTAGCTCAGTTGGTAGAGCAACGGACTGAAAATCCGTGTGTCCCTGGTTCGATTCCTGGAGAAACCACTTTCCCTCAAAAATAGCATTTTTGAGGGATTTTTATTTTATAATTACTTTAGAAATTTCGCGAAAAATAGTTTATTTTTGTCCAAAATAAAATTTTGTTTCAGAAAATAATCATATTTCCTTTTGTTATGCTGGTTCGCTTTTATCAGCTTGCCATTTCGCCGTGGCTGGGGAGCAACTGCCGTTATCAGCCCACATGCTCTCAGTATATGCTGGAAGCCCTGAAAACACACGGTCTTCTGAAAGGATTATTTTTAGGAACAAAGAGAATTTTGAGCTGTCATCCATGGGGAGGCAGCGGCTATGACCCAGTTCCACCTAAAAAAAGAAAGTAAATTTAAAATGAAAGATAAAATAAGATTTTTTATTCTGTTTGTATTGTTGCCGTTTCAGTTGTTCTTTTCACAAGAATACGAAAATGGTTTTTCTGACGGAAGTATAGTAACTAAAAAGGGAAGCACTCCTGTGAAAATATTTGTAAGCCCTGATATGAAGCAGATTTATGATGCTCTTGGTTCAGAGAATGCAGATGTTTTGGTTATTCTTAATAAATATAATACAGAGCTGTCTGGCCAGAGAGAATATGAATATTTGGCTCCGTATTATGAGGAATTTAAAAAGAAAGGTTATTTTATTCTCAATGAAAATTTTGTACCTGTCGGCGAGGAAGGAATGTCCATAGAATTACTCAAAAGTTACAAATATATTTTAAAATCCAATCAGCTGACAAAGCAGGATTTTCAGATGAGTAAAATGGTATGGCTAAATACTAAGTTTAGCATTTGGAATCCTAATGAAGGCATAGATATTTTTGGTTTTAAACTGAGATATTACGGGCTGATGTTTGTTTTTGCTTTTGGATTTGGAATTTTGATTATGAGGCAAATTTTCAAAATAGACAATGTAGATGACAAATTCATAGATCCGCTCTTTACATGGACATTGCTGGGGACTATTTTGGGGGCGAGAATAGGACATGTGGTTTTTTACGAACCAGAATTATTTGAAAATGATTTTTGGGGCGTTTTTCTGCCTATTAAAACGAAACCAGAAATTGTATTTACGGGTTTTTCTGGGCTGGCGAGCCATGGGGCTACTATTGCGTTGATTTTTACTACTTTATATTATAGTTTTAGAATTATTAAGAAAAATCCTTTTTGGGTTTATGACAGATTAGGGATTGTTATTGCATTAGGAGGGGCTTTTGTGCGAATGGGGAATTTTTTCAATTCTGAAATTATCGGAAAACCAGCGAGTGAAACTTCGCCGTTTGCGATACTTTTTCCACAGCAGAGCATGGAATATGGAGCCATAGTTCCGAGATATCCTACTCAGCTTTTTGAGGCTTTTGGATATGTTTGTTTATTTATTTTATTGGCTGTTTTGTACAAATTTACTCGTAAAAAATATCAGCAGGGATGGCTGTTTGGGCTGTTTTTTGTGATACTTTGGAGTATTCGTTTCTTTGTAGAATTCTTGAAAGAGCCGCAGGGAGATGAGGTTATCACATTTGCAGGGCTCAATACTGGGCAGGTTCTGAGCATTCCATTTATGCTGGCAGGTGTGGCGATTATGATTTATTCCAAGAAAAATAAAATTGAATCAGCTGAATAAGTTTGATTTACAAGGGTTTTGCTTTGTAATCAATTTTTGAAAAAGAATAAAAATGATTTTAAACTCAAAAATTTACGGACAGGAAATTCAGGAAACTCCTTTGTTGGTTTTTCATGGATTGTTCGGAATATCAGATAATTGGGGGACTTTCGGAAGGGAATTTGGTCAGTGGATGCCTTGCCATTTGGTGGATTTGCGTAATCACGGAAAAAGTTTTCATTCAGATGAAATGTCTCATCAGATAATGGCGGAGGATATTTTAAGCTATATCAATCATTATCAATTAGATAAGGTTAATCTTTTGGGGCATTCTCTTGGAGGCAAGGCAGTGATGCAGTTTGCGATTTCTTATCCAGAGAGGGTAAATAAACTTATCGTGGCAGACATAGCGCCAAGGGCTTACAGACCGCATCATCAGACCGCTTTTGAAGCCTTGCAAAGTGTGGATTTTTCTGCTGTTTCTGCTCGTAAAGATGTGGAACTTCAGCTGGAAAAATACATTACGGACAGAGCCATGCTTTTGTTTCTTCTCAAAAATCTCTATTGGGAGCAGGAAAATAAACTGAGCTGGAGGTTTAATCTGAAAACTCTTTCCGAAAAATATGCTGATTTGGTAGGAAATATAGAAGGGAAAGGTGTTTTCGGAGGGAAAACTTTATTCCTCGCTGGCGAAAAATCTAATTACATCCTTCCAGAAGATGAAATCCTAATTCGTGAGAAATTCCCAGACAGCCAGATTGTTAAAATTAAAAACGCAGGGCATTGGCTTCAAGTAGATAATTCGCAAGATTTTAACAATTCTGTTAAAGATTTTTTAATAAAAGGCTAATCATAACATAGATCAATTTTTATGTAAATAAAAAGTTTTATATTTACAAAAATTTAAAATTTTAAGATTATGTCAAGCATTAAAACTATAAATCCTGCCACAGGCGAGGTATTAAAAGAATATCCAGAAATGACATCTGGTGAGGTTTCAGAAATTATCGCACAAGCTGATGCAACCTTTAAAGAATGGCGTAAAAAGCCTTTTTCAGAAAGAGCAAAAGTTCTCTATAATGCCGCGAAAATCATGCGTGAGCGCAAAGAAGAGCTGGGTAAATTATGCTCTATCGAGATGGGAAAACTTCACAGAGAAGGTATCGCAGAGGTGGAACTTTGTGCTGGTATTTTTGAATATTATGCAGAAAATGGAGAAAAACTATTGGCGGATAAGCCTTTGGAAACACCACAAGGAAAGGCATTCTTGTCTTATGAGCCGATAGGTGTGATTCTGAGCGTTCAGCCTTGGAATTTCCCTTTCTATCAGACTACTCGTTCTGCTGCGCCTAACCTTATCGTAGGAAATACAATAGTGCTGAAACACGCATCTAATGTGCCGCAGGCAGGAGAAATGATGGAAAAAATTCTTTTAGAAGCGGGCGCGCCTAAGGGTGTTTATACTAATATTTTTGTCCCTGGTTCTAAAGTATCAGAGATATTGGACGACCCAAGAGTAAAAGGAGCTGCCCTTACAGGAAGTGAACCAGCAGGAGCGAGTTTCGCATCTGCAGCAGGGAAAAATGTGAAAAAATCAATCTTGGAACTTGGTGGAAGTGATGCTTTCATCGTTATGCCAGATGCTGATTTAGATAAAGCTGTAGAAACTGCTGTGAATGGCAGACTATGGAATGCAGGGCAGGTGTGCGTTTCTCCAAAGAGAGTTATCGTTCCAGAAAGCCTTTATCCAGCGTTCCTTGAAAAAGCCACTCAGCTATTTGGAAATGCTAAAGTGGGTGATCCTCTTGATCCAGAAACTCAGTTGGCTCCTTTAAGCAGTGTAAAAGCGAGAGAAGATGTTTTATCTCAAGTAGAAAAAGCTGTAGCACAAGGAGCAAAATTAGTGACAGGAGGTAAAAAAATAGAAGGTCCAGGAGCATTTATGCAGCCTACTATTTTGACAGATATCAAGAAAGGAATGGACGCTTATTCAGATGAAATATTTGGGCCAGTACTGATGATTTATTCTGTGAAAAATATGGACGAAGCTGTAGATTTGGCTAATGATACTAAATACGGTCTTGGTGGAACGGTTTTCGGAACGGATGTAGAGGAAGCAGTGAAAATCGCACGAAGAATAGATACAGGAATGGTCTATATAAACCATGTGACAGGGATTTCTCCAGAACTTCCATTCGGAGGAACGAAAAACTCTGGATATGGTAGAGAGCAGTCTATAGAGGGAATATATGAGTTCGTTAATTCTAAACTAATCAGGGTAACTACTCCTGATGCAGCTTATTAATATTATGCAAAATTTAAAAGGAAAAACAGCCCTTGTAACAGGTGGAGGGCGAGGATTAGGTAAAGCCGTAGCTTTGGCTCTGGCGGCAGAAGGTGTAAATGTAGCCATTACGGGTAGAAATGAAAACAATCTAAAATCCGTAGTTGCTGAGATAGAAAGCAAAGGCGTGAAATCATCTTATTCAGTTTTTGATGTAACTGATAAAAAGCAAGTTTTTGCTTCGTTAGAAAAATTACAAAATGATTTCGGGAAGTTTGATATTCTTATCAATAATGCTGGAATAGCGGCTTTCGGAGGAATTTTAGAAATGGATGATGAGCAGTGGGAAGATATAGTAAAGACCAATCTTTTTGGACCTTACTATGTAGTGAAAGCTGTGGTGCCAGGGATGGTGGAGAAAAAATCTGGCGATGTGGTGAATATTTCCTCAACGGCAGGTCTGAAAGGAAATGCGCTTACTTCGGCATATTCTGCGTCTAAATTCGGATTGATAGGAATGTCAGAATCTATGATGTTTGAACTTCGTAAGCAGAACATTCGTGTGACGACTCTTACACCAAGTACGATTTCAACGGATATGGCTAAAACAGACCTGAAAATCACGGATGGAAACCCTGAAAAAGTGCTTCAGCCAGAGGATTTTGCGGAGCTGGTGGTAGATTTATTAAAGTTGAACAAGAGAGCAATGCTGGCTTCGGCGGCTCTTTGGTCTACAAATCCATAAAAATTACTTTTTTTAACCATATTAAAAGAGACTTTGGCTTATCTTTGCCAAAGTCTTTTTATTTTAAAATTTGCATGAAAATATTGGTGCTTGATAATTATGATAGTTTCACTTACAATTTGGTTCAGATGGTGGAACAAGCTGCTAGGAGCAGGGTAGATGTTCTTCGGAACGATGAGATTGCTCTGGAAGACATAGAGCAGTATGACAAAATCATCCTTTCCCCTGGTCCGGGGCTGCCACGCGATGCAGGAATCCTCATGGAAGCTGTTCGGGAGTATGCCGGCAGGAAGTCTATCTTGGGCGTTTGTCTCGGGCATCAGGCGATAGCTGAAGTTTTCGGGGGGAGCCTTGTTCATCTGCCCGAGGTTTTCCATGGGGTGAGCTCAGAAGCTGAAATCATCAGCTCGGAAGCTCTTCTATTCAGGGGGCTTCCTCCAAAAATCTCTGTGGGGCGCTATCATTCTTGGTCGGTAGATGCAGATAACTTCCCCGAAGCACTGGAAATCACCGCTGTAGATGAACAAGGCAGGATTATGGCTCTTCAGCACAGGGAATATGATGTTCACGGCGTGCAGTTTCATCCGGAGAGCGTGCTTACCCCTCTTGGGAAGAGCATTTTAGCTAACTTTTTAACCTTAAAACCATGATTTTAGTAACTGGAGCCACTGGAATACTGGGGCGGGTGCTTATTTTAGAGCTTCTGAAGCGTGGCAAGCCCGTTCGTGCCGCTAAAAGACCCAGCAGTAACTTAACCGAAGTGCGGCATTCCCTTAAATTTTATGACCCAACCGCTGATGAACTCCTCAGCAGGGTAGAATGGGTGGATTTAGACCTTTTTGATGAAGATTCTCTCCACTCGGCACTGCGCGGAGTCTCAGAAATATACCATTGTGCCGCTAAAGTAAGCTTTCATCCTAGAGATAAGGAGGAAATGCTCCGCACCAATGTGCAGGGAACCCGAAATTTACTCCTCGCTGCCGATGAAATGGGCATCCGGCGGTTTCTTTTTGTGAGTTCTATCGCTTCTTTGGACACTCAGAACGCTTCGGGAGAGGTAGATGAGAGTTCGGAATATGATTCATCGGTCAGTCATTCAGGTTACGCCCTCTCCAAATACCTTTCGGAGATGGAAGTTTGGCGGGCAGCGGCGGAGGGAATGGGTGTCATCATCATCAACCCAGGTATCATCATCGGCAGTGGAAATTGGAACGCCAGCAGTGGCACTCTGTTTTCCCAATTAGGAGATAACGCCTTCACTTTCAGTGGTGGAACGGCCTACATAGATGTGCGCGACACTGCAAAAATCGCCGTAGAACTTATGGAAAAGAGCTTCTTTGGTGAGCGCTTCATCCTCGTGGCTGAAAACAGGAGGTTCAAAGACCTTGCCGACAGGATAAGAAAGGCTTTGGGCAGGTCGGAAACACTGTTAGTCCCCGCCGTTGCTCTTAAAATAGGCTACATTCTTAATCTTTTGCTGGGCTGGCTGGTTCCAAGCCTCAAAATCGTTAATAAAGCCAACATCAGCGCTGCTACGGACTTCGTCCCCCTTTCTAATAAGAAGGTAAAAGAGCTTCTCGGCTGGGATTTTATCCCTATTAACGAGAGCATAGACTTTCATTTGAGCAATTATCTTGCTGATAAGACCAAAAACGAATTAAATTAACCATAAAATAACTAAAAATAGACCCAAAAATATGAAAAGAGCAGCTACGGAGGTGTGTCCTTCTAATATCGCCCTTATAAAATACTGGGGCAAATATGAAAACCAGATACCTGCCAACCCAAGTATAAGCTACACCCTGAGCCAATGCAGAACCATCACTGAAATGGAGTTTGCGGAAGGTGAAAATTTCTCCGTGAAACTATTTCTTAGCGGGAAAGAAGAGCCTAAATTCGCCGAGAAAACTGCAAAATACCTTGCCGGCATAGAAAAATACCTGCCGTGGGTGCTTCGGGGGAGCTTCGTTATTAAAACCGAGAATACTTTCCCTCATAGTTCGGGCATTGCCAGTTCTGCTTCGGGGTTTGGAGCTCTGGCGAAGTGCCTCATGGCATTAGACAAGGAAATCAGCGGTGAAAAAAGTCCCGAGGAAACCCTCCAAAAGGCGTCCTTACTTGCTCGGCTGGGGAGCGGCAGTGCATGCAGGAGCCTCTATAATGGTCTGGTGGTCTGGGGCGCTACTCCGGTGGTCTCCGGCAGTGCTGATGAATACGCCGTTCCGTATCCGGTGAGCGAAATACATCCTATTTTCAGGAATTTTAATGACTGGGTGATGCTCATCCATGAAGGGCAGAAGTCCGTTTCTTCTACGGTGGGGCACGGACTGATGAATGGCAACCCTTACGCTCAAGTGCGCTTCGCGGAAGCTGCAAAAAACTTCTTCACACTTCAAGAAATCTTGAAAAATGGCGATATGGACGGCTTCATAAAGCTTGTGGAGCACGAAGCCCTTACTCTGCACGCCATGATGATGGTAAGCGACCCCGCCTTTATCCTCATGCAGACCGGCACATTAGAAACCATACACAAGGTATGGGATTTCCGCAGGGAGACCGGTCTTCCGCTATTCTTCACCCTTGATGCAGGGGCAAATGTCCATCTTATGTTCCCTAATGATGGTCGGCAGGAGAGGATAAAAGCCTTTATAGAAACCGAACTTCTTGCTTATACGCAGAGCGGAGGCGTGGTAAAGGACTTTATGAAGTTTTAAAAGAGCTATAAAGCATTTAAATGAAAGCCGAAAGCTGTTTATAAGAACAATGATGGGCTAAAATACTGACAAATCGGCTTAAAAGATGACAAAATACATCTAAATAACCGCGGCGGAGGTCTTATTTACACCTCCGGAGGTCAAAATAAGACCGGCTAAGGTCAAAACAACCGCGTTGTAGGTCTTAATTACTCCGATAAAGGTCAAAATAACCACGATAAAGGTCTGATTTATCCCGACAAAGGTCAAAATAAGACTGCCGGAGGTCTAAATAACCTTGCCGGAGTTCAAAATAAGACCGATGAAGGTCTAAATAACTGCTCCGGAGGTCAAAAAAAATACCCCGGAGGTGCAAAAAGCATCAGCGGGGGTTTCATTATAAGTATTTAAGCATTATTGTTCTGCTTCTGATGGGTTTTCAGGAGCTTCTGGCTTCTTTTCAAGGGTGTCCGGCTTCTTCTCAGGAGTTTCGCCTTTTATTTTTTTAGCTTTGTGTGTGAAAAACTGCTTTAGCTCTCTCTGTTTTGCCTCAAAACCGGGTGCCGAAGTCCCTGCCATGTAGTTGGTATAGGAATAATCGGTGAGTGCATCTTGATAATTGTCATAATCATAAAGGATTTTTGCATTTTTAAGACCTTGGATTAGGCTTTCTAAGCGGTCTATGCAGTATCCGATGTTTTTTCTGCTCTCAAAATCTTGTTCAAACTCCAACCAGTCTACTTGAGGGGACTGTAGATTAGGTTCATTCTTGCAAAAATCATGAACGCGGTTCACAAACAGCTTGTTCTGCTCGTTTATACGGCTGTATTTCTTCCTTTCTTCAGCGGTGAGGTTCACCACGATGTCTTTGATGTTCTCTTCAATGTCGTTTAAGAGTAAATTTACCTTTTGAACTTTATCTTCTTTGAAGTGCGAGTTCTTTAAATTGTTAATAGCCATGACTTTTTGTATTTTAATTATGAGCTAAGGTAGTAAATATTTTTAATATACAGCATTTTTTATGTAAATTTCTACTTTAATGATTAAAAAAGGAACTTTATCTCTGATAAAAACACAAAAAAAGTATTTAATAAGAGAAAATATTGTTTAAATTTGCTTATCAATCCATTAAATAAAATAACAAAACCATGAAAATAGGGATTTTAGGGGGCGGACAGCTCGGCAGGATGTTTATCCAAGAGGCATTGAAGTATGATGATGAGCTCTATGTCTTAGACCCAGACCAAAACTGCCCTTGTTCGCAGATTTCTCGTTTTACAAAAGGCGATTATAACAGCTATGAAGAGGTTTTAAACTTTGGATTAGACAAAGATATCATAACCATAGAGATAGAAAATGTAAATGTAGAGGCTCTGGAGATTTTGGAACAGCGCGGAGTAAGCGTAATACCCAGCCCGAGCATTATAAAGACAATCCAGCAGAAAATTTTACAGAAAGAATTCTATAAAAAACATGGCATTCCCAGTCCGGAATTTACCGCAGTATGGGAAATGGAGGGACAGCGCTGTTTTGAGCTGCCTTTTGTTCAAAAACTAAACAAAGGAGGATATGATGGAAAGGGCGTGCAGGTCATCAAAGACCAAGAAGACTGCGCTAAGCTGTGGCAAGAGCCTTCTGTAATAGAAAAATTGGTAGATATAGAGAAAGAACTTTCCATAATAGTAGCCAAAAACAGCAGTGGAGAGGTAAAAACCTTTCCTGTAACGGAAATGGTGGCAGATGAGAGGCTCAATCTCTTAGATTTTAACATCTGTCCCGCTGAAATAGAGGAACAAACCGAAAAAAAAATCCAAGAAATCTGCTCTAAATTCCTCCAAAGTATAGAAGGAGCGGGGCTGTTCGCCATAGAACTCTTTTTGGATAGAAAAGGAAAGGTCTGGGTGAATGAAACAGCACCTCGTCTGCATAATTCAGGGCATCAGAGCCAAGAAGGAAATGCTAATTCTCAGTTTGAACAGCTTTATAGGGTTATAAAAGACCTTCCGCTGGCAAATACAGAGGCACGGCGGTTCTCTGGAATGCTCAATCTGGTAGGAGAGGAGGGACATACCGGTAAAGTAGAGTATCAGGGCTTAGAAGAAGTCCTCCGCCTGCCTGATGTATATGTCCATCTCTATGGAAAAGCCCAAACAAAGTCTGGCAGAAAGATGGGACACATCAATATTCTCGCCGATACCCGAGAAGAACTCCTCCAAAGGTTAAGCGAAGTAAAAGGAATGGTAAAAGTAGTGTCTCGGTAGGGAAATTTACAGCTTTTTTCTTGCTTGGAACATGCCTAGTTTGTAATTCGTGATGAATATCCCTGTGATTATCAGCGCTGTTGCTATAATGAACTTGCTGTCCACCTTTTCGCCCGCTACCAGCCATCCTAAGAAGATCGCGATGATGGTATTGATGTAAGAGAGAAGCGAAACTTTCACCGCTGATACCTTTGTAAGAGCGTAAATATAAGATAAATAAGCGATAATGGAGGCAAATATAGTGAGAAAGAGCAGTGCAATAATGCTTGACAGGCTCCAAGAACTCGGCTGAAACTCTTCGCCAAGGAAAATGGCAGTTCCTATTTGGATAATTCCAGCAAAAGTAAACTGATAGAAGAGATTCAGCAGCATATTATCATTTGTATAGCCCGTCTTTTTGATATAAAGAGCTCCCGCTGCATTCGCAGAAATACCCAAGAAGAGATAAAGAATACCTCTGGTATAATCAGGATTGGCAAAATCTGCAATTCCATCCCAAAAAATAAATATTATTCCTGTAAATCCAAGGAGTATTCCCAGCATAGATTTTAAAGTAAATTTCTGCATATTCAGGGCAACGCTTCCTATGAAAACCAAAATGGGTGAACATGCACTGATAAGCGAAGCTAAACTGCTGGATACGAACTTTTCGGCGATGGTAACAAGTCCGTTGGTCAATATAAGAATGCAGGTGGATAAAATAAGCTGGACTTTGAGCTTCTCCCAGCCAATCCAGCGTATCCCGCCTTGGAACATTAATAAGATAAATAAAATAAAAGCTGATAAAACATGCCTGATTCCCGCAACATACAGCGGTGGAATGGTCTCAACGGCAAATCTAATTCCCAAGAATGAAGTTCCCCAGATAACGGCAATGGCTATTATAGATAAGGTGAGATAGATGTTCTTCATTTTTTAGAAATATGGATTTAGTTTTTATTTTGATTGTGTAAAAATAATTTAATTTTTATAAAAAAACGAAAAAAAATTATAAATTTATCATTTCTAAATTAAAACAATAAACTATGATAGGAATAATTATGGGAAGCCAGAGCGATTTACCCATTATGAAACAAGCTGTAGCGTTTTTAGAATCTTTGGAAATCCCTTATGAACTTACGATAGTATCAGCGCATAGGACACCGCAGAGAATGCTGGATTATGCAGAAACCGCTAAAAGCAGAGGAGTTCAGGTGATTATAGCAGGAGCAGGCGGAGCGGCACATTTACCAGGGATGGTGGCGAGCTGCACTACTTTGCCGGTGATAGGAGTTCCTGTTTTGAGCAGTAATTCTATCGACGGGTGGGATAGCGTTCTGTCTATTCTCCAGATGCCTTCGGGGATTCCTGTGGCTACGGTTGCATTGAATGGTGCTACAAACGCAGCTATCTTAGCAGCAAAGATTTTAGCTGTATCTGATGAAGCCATTCACCAGAAATTGGATAAATATCAAAAATCACTGACCCAAAAAGTGCTGGATACAGCCCAAGAAGTGCAGAAACATTATCCTAATCATTACGATAAATAATCTTTTACTCTTGCAGCTGGTAGATATGGGTAAGTAGCAGGGAATAGTTTTCGTCCATCTGGATGATGTTCCCTGCTGTGAAGCTCAAACTCCCTGTCATGACAGCTGAGGGACCAAATCCCGAGAAATTCATGTAATAAGAACGCCCGCTGGGGTTTGGACTGATGTTCAAGGTTGTTCCCAAGAAGCCGCCTTTGTTTATCTGCGTGTCTTTGTCCAAGTTATAGACAGCGTAATGAAAGGCTTTCAGAGTGGTTTTCTTTCCGTTTAGCTTAAAATCTTCCGTAGTGCCTTTTTTGTTGTGCCTTCCGAAGAAATAGATTTTATTTTTCGGGAGAAACTCCTTATTATCAGTCTTAATTTTCTCTGATATGAGGTAAGTGTCTATTATTAGCTCGTTATCAGCCTTAATTTCCTCTGATATGAGGTAATTGTCTATTATTAGCTCGCTGATATCGCCTTTCTCGGAGGAACTGCTGTATTTAAAGGCATTTGCGCCGAGTTTTTGTGCCTTTGTCATGATAGAATAGAAGAGCATATACCAGTCTGCCTTTCCATTAGCCTTTATTTTGCCGATGATTTTCGCTGCCGAGAGGTCGGTTTTTTCATTTAAATAAATAAAATCCCTTTTTTCTTTCTTGTAAATGGAATCCGTTTTGGTGATGAACTCCACATTGACCTTTTGGGAGAATAAAAAATTGACAAAAAGGGTTGAAAATAATAAAATTGCCTTTGTTTTCATGTTAAAATCGTTTTGTTAGATGATATTTACCTCGCGTTCCAGCACGATTCCGAATTTTTCTTTCACCGAATTGATGATTTCCTCGGAGAAATCGTATATTTCCTGCCCTGTGGCGTTTCCTGTGGCGTTGATGATGACCAATGCCTGCTGTTTGTGCGTGGCTACATTCCCTATTTGCTTGCCTTTCCAGCCGGTGTTCTCTATCAGCCATGCAGCGGAGATTTTTATGCCGTCTGGGGCGGTGTATCCGTGGATTTCGGGGTAAGATTTCTTTAAATTTTCATATGCCGAAGCCTGAATTACAGGATTTTTGAAGAAACTTCCGGCATTTCCTGTTACTTTTGGGTCGGGTAGTTTGCTTTGGCGGATATTTATCACCGCTTTGGCTACATCTTGTATCGTAGGTTCTATGATTCCTAAATTTTTCAGCTCGTTTTGTATCGCACCATACTCTGTTTTTAAGTTATGGAGCTTTCTACTGAGGCGAAATGTAACCTCCAAAATCACGAATTTCCCTTTTCCTTCACGCTTGAAAAAAGAATCGCGGTAGCCGAACCTGCATTCTTCTTTATTGAAGGTTTTTATCTCAAAAGTTTCCAAGTTCAGTGCTTTGCAGGACTCAAAATTGTCTTTAATCTCCACGCCATAAGCTCCGATGTTCTGGATAGGGCAGGTGCCCACATTGCCAGGGATGAGCGATAGGTTTTCCAGACCGCCATAATCCTTTGTAAGGCAGTACTGAACGAACTTATGCCAGTTTTCTCCTGCTTTTGCAGTGACAAGGACTTCATTTTCATTTAAAATTTCTTCGCGGATGCCTTTGGTGTTTATCTTAACGACCAATCCATCAAAGTTTTTGGTGAAAAACAAGTTGCTTCCACCTCCGAGGAACAAGACCGGAAGCCCAGAAAAGGCTTTATTTTTAAGCAGTTCGGTAAGTTCCTGTTCGGTATTGATTTCTGCAAAATACTTTGCCTCCGCTTCTACACCAAAAGTGTGGTAAGGCTTAAGAGATTGGTTGGTTTTGATGTCCATTTCTAAATAATATGGTGCTAAATTAATGAAAAACTTCTGAAAAAAATGAGAATAATGGCGGGATTTTTTTAGTTTTTGGTAAAATAATAATCATTTTTAAAAATGATGAACAGCTGATAGGTGTTTTTCCTTTGTACCGACTTTAAATTGTGTTGTACGCAGTTAAAATTACATTGTACCGAGTTCAAATTGTATTGTACCGAGTTCAAATTGTTTTGTACTGACTTCAAATTGTATTGTACGCAGTTAAAATTGCATTGTGCCATGTTAAAATTGTGTTGTACGAAGTTCAAATTGCATTGTACGAAGTTCAAATTGCATTGTACGAAGTTCAAATTGCTTTGTTTTAACTTAAAATCAGTGATTTTTAGCTTTAAATAAGGTGATTTATATTTGATTTTTGAAGAAATGTTGTTAAGTTTTATTTTTATTATGCCCGATTTGTTAATTTTCAAGCGGAGCATTTCTCATCATCTTGTATTTTTTCCTTTCACCTTCAATAGTTTCTATTGTTTTAAAATCAAGTTTTGCATAAAGGCTTTTGGCTGCGGGATTATCATCAAAAACATTTAAACTGATGGAATGAACGCCCTCTTTTTCAAAAAGCATTGAAATAAATAAGCGCATTGCTGAGGTGCCCAAGCCTTTTCCTGTAAGGGAAGGATTGATGAGGAACCTGCCAATGTGTATATTGCCCCCCTCAGCTCTTATTTTCTGAATCATTCCTACAAAATGACCGTCTTCCTCAATACGAAAACAGTGAGACAGCGCATCGAGCTGCTCCATCGTAAGAGGATACTGCAGTGTATCTCCTGCCCATTGCTGCAGGAAATAAGATCCTTTGCTGTTTGTCCAAAGTATGATATCTTGTTTATCTTTGGTTAATAATCCTTCGGTTATTTTCATTCATTTACTAAATTAAAATCTGTTCAAAAATATTAAATTTATTTTCAACCAAAATAAAAATACTTGAAAATACTTGCATTTTTTCTAATAAAACGATACTTTTGGACAAAAATCAATTAAATTATAAACCTATGAAAAAAATCGTTTTTACTCTCCTCATGGGAATCCTCTGTTCTTCGCTGGGTGCGCAGAGCTACAAGAAGCCTTTGGTTTCGGCTATTAAAGAAAAAGACCTTCGTACAGACATGTACCAGATGGCAGCAGACCAGTTCTGGGGAAGAGAGGCAGGAACCCTCGATGAGCTTAAAGTTTCCGTATGGTTCGCAGACAAAATGAAAGAAGCAGGGATAAAACCCGCTGGGGACAACGGCACTTATTTCCAGTTTTTTGATATGTACCGCCACCAGATTTCTCCGCTCAGTTCGGTGAAAATCGGTGATAAAAACCTTAAAATCTGGAAAGATATTTTGGTTTCTGATGTGGTAAATGCTCATTTCTCTCTGCCTATCATCAGCGTAGGCGAAGTAGAACCAGAGCAGCTGACTTCCCAAATTGCTGGAAAAGTAGTTGCCATCAATGTTTCTAAAAAAGGCATCGAGCAGGAAATGACACTTTTCGAGAGAAGATACCCAAGATTTATCAAAGCTAAATACCTTAATTCAGTTAAAAAATTAGGTGCGAAAGGCATCGTTTTCATTACAGATGAAATCTCTGACAAAAGCTGGATAGAAGTAGAACCAATGATGAAAAGAGGTGTCTACGGAGTGGAAGGACTGAATGAAAACATCAAAGAAGATATTCCTGTCTTTTGGGTAAAAAAAGAAAACCAAAACTGGCTGAAAGGCAACCCACAGATTACCGTAAACTTACAAACAGAAACTTACAAATATCCTTCTGTAAACATCATCGGAAAGATAGAAGGAACAGACCCAAAACTAAAAAATGAATATGTGCTACTCAGCGGACATCAGGACCATGATGGTATCCGCCACCCTGTGAAAAATGACACCATCTACAACGGTGCCGATGACAATGCCAGCACCTGCGTGGCTCTACTTGCGATGGGAAGAGCATACAGCAAACAGCCTGCGAAACGAAGCATCTTGTTTGTAATTCATGGCGCTGAGGAAAGAGGTCTCCTAGGGTCAAGATGGCATTCTGCCCATCCTGTAGTTCCGAGAGAAAACATCGTAGCTGTGCTGAACGGCGACATGATTGGAAGAAATGATATCAACGAAGCTGCTCTTCTCGGTGGTCAGTCTCCACACAAAAATTCTGATGATTTAGTAAGAATGGCGGAAGAAGCTAACCAAGAAAGCACTAAATTTAAGTTTTTGAAAGACTGGGATTTACCAGAGCATCCAGAGTTTTTCTATTTCCGAAGCGACCACCTGCCTTATGCTAGGCTTGGTATTCCAGCGGTATTTTTCACAAGTGTGCTGCACCACCAGTATCACCAGCCGCAGGACGAATCAGAAAACATAGATTTCAAGAAACTTCACAAAATGACCGAATGGATGTACAGAACTTCTTGGAAAGTAGCCAACGAGCTACAAAGACCAAGACTTCTGCCCAATGTAAAATTTGAAAGATAAATCCTAAAATAGTCCGCCTCTTTTCATTGAGAAAAGAGGCGGATTTTATTTAGTTTAAATTGGAAAATTAGTGTCTATGTTCTTTTGGTGGATTCGGATAGTGTCCTTTATCTGCTTCCTCCACTTTGTGCGCTGTGTTCATGGCAACTATCAGGTCGTTCAGCATGGAATTTGCCGCCATTGGTGAATTTGGAAGAAGAACCAAATTAGAACGATTGTTTGCCCCTATGGAATGAAGCGTGTCATAATGCTGGGTAACTACTATCAGCGCTGATGCCTCTTGTGCATTGATATTCACGCTATTAAGCATTTTTACGGATTCTTCCAGACCTTTCGCGATTTCCCTTCTTTGGTCTGCTATCCCCTGCCCTTGTAGCTTTTTAGACTCGGCTTCCGCTTTGGCTACAGCTACGATACGGATTCTTTCTGCTTCAGACTCGTACTCGGCAGCAGTTTTTTCTCTTTCCGCTGCATTGATTCGGTTCATCGCTTGTTTTACCTGCTCATCAGGGTCTATATCAGTCACCAAAGCCTTTATAATATCATATCCATAACTCTGCATTGCCTCCTGAATTTCAGCTTTTACAGCGATAGCGATATCATCTTTTTTCACGAAAACATCATCCAATTTTAGCTTTGGAACTTCGGCTCTCACCACATCAAAAACATATGAAGTTATCTGATTATGAGGGTCTTCCAGTTTATAGTAAGCATCACTTACCTGATTTCTAATTACCTGATACTGAACCGAAACTCTCATCTTAATAAACACATTATCAAGGGTTTTGGTATCTATCAATACATCAAGCTGTTGGATTTTTAGAGTTAATCTTTTGGTAATGTTATCAATAAATGGAATTTTGAGGTGAAGCCCCGCGTGGCGAACAGAATGGAATTTCCCCAAACGCTCTACGATTGCCGCAGTCTCCTGCTTCACGGTAAATAATGATGCCATAAAAAACGATACAGCAACAAATGCAAAAAAACTATAAATAAGTGTATCCATAATTATAAAATTTAATTTCAACTTATTAGTATCAATGTCTAACGAAATGTTACAAAAAATGTAAAAAAAAATTACATCGTCATCCCGATATCTATTCCTTTTATTTTTCGATAAAGGTCTGTAGCGTAGTTATCCGTCATTCCAGAAACAAAGTCCAAAACGCCCATTATTTTTTCATAAGGTTCGCCATTATACCTAAACTGTTCGGGCAATAATTGAAGGGCTTTTTTATCGTAATTTTTAGGATTTTCTTTTATTACTGATGGAATAAAATGATTGAGAAGCTCATACATCACATTATATCCCGCATTTTCTATCTCTACCACCGCTCGGTGATTGTAGATTTCATCAATGGAAAACTGCTCTATATCCTGCAAAGTTTTATTCTCTTTTTTAAAGATAGAAAGCAGCGACTGGTCTAAATTCCCTGTAAGAATTTCATCTATTTTTTCCTTGTAAAGCCCTATGGAAACATTGATTAGAGAATTGATAACCTTTGCACGGAGGTAAGATATTCTGTCATTTTTATCCGAAATCACGGATAGTTTATCCTCTACTCGTTTTATGTTTTCATCCGTGGTTTTGATGAGTTCTAAGATGAGGTTTTCGCAGTCAGAAGAAGAGATGATTTTCAGTCTGTGGGCATCTTCTATGTCTATGATATTGTAGCAGATATCGTCCGCCGCCTCTACCAGCCATACGAAAGGATGTCTTTTATACACCAGTGGTTCTTCCTGTTCTGTGATAAAAGCCGTAGCCTTGGCTATTTCTCTGAAAGTCTCTTTTTCACTTTGGAAAAAACCAAATTTCTTTCTGTGAAGTTGTTTTTTATCCTTTGCTATGGACTCACAGGGATATTTAGCAATACTCGCCAAAGTCGCCATGGTCAGCTGAAGTCCGCCTTTGTCCTTGCCTCTCTGCTGGTGGGTAAGCACACGGATGGCATTGGCATTTCCTTCAAAATTGATAAAATCTGCCCATTGTTTCTCTGTCATCAGAGATTTTAAATCTTCATTTTTTTCAAAATAACTTGCGATGGCATCTTCCCCAGAATGCCCGAAAGCAGGATTTCCTATATCATGGCAGAGACATGCTGCTGCTATCACATTATGTAAATTATGAAGATAAAAATTCTTTGAATTCTCGTTTAATTCTTGAGCAAATTTCTCCACGATAAACTCCCCTGCAAGGGTCCCCAAACTCCTGCCCACCGAAGAAACTTCCAGCGAATGGGTAAGCCTGTTATGCACAAAAACACTCCCTGGGAGAGGAAAAACCTGCGTTTTATTCTGTAATCTTCGAAAAGAGGTGGAGAAAATAATTCGGTCAAAATCCCTCTGAAAATCAGTTCTGGAAGCCTTTGGGCTTTCGCTGTTGCCTGTTCGCTGGTTGGTAAAGATTTGGTTAAGCATTATTTGAAAATTTGAGTTCAAATATCGCAATATATTCTGCCCATTCCAAAAATATTTATGGAATATAGTGAATATTAAGGTTTTATTTCTTGCTGAAAAATGTAAATTTGTGTCTATTAAAATTATATATAATAAAATGAGATTTAGACTACTACATTCTCTAAAAAATAATTTAATTCTATTTATCATTCAGGTTTTCATTGCTGGATTTGTTTGGCTTCTCTGCGATATAATGGGTATTTATCATACTTCTTATTATATTGATATTGAACAAACTCCACCATTTATAAGGGAATGGGAAAACGGGAAATGGGAATTTTTTAAATATATTATAGGAACTTTTATTGGCATGGCTATATTTTGGGGGATACCTTTTATTATAAATTCTATTTTATATTTGAAATATAGGAATTCTTATTATGTAATATTGTTTATTCTATCCGTTTCATTTTTATATGCTTACACCATTTTTATTTACCTATTAAATATTCCTGTTTGGAATGAATTATATAGGCTAATGTATTCTACTACAATATTTTGTATATTATTGCTATTGAAAAGAAAAAAAGTGAGGTAAATTATTTTGAAACAATATTTTTTTAAAGTTAATTTTAAGAAATATTTTCTATCTCTTTTCTTGCTAAAAAAGATGTAAATTTGTGTCCATTAAAATATAATGAAATGAAATTTAGACTACTACATTTTGTTTTTTTCTTTGTGTTTATGCACACTTTCGCACAATATAAACCGATAGACACGGCAGACTATGCGCAAAGAAAAGAATTTCTAAACCAGCTGAAAACCAAAAACGAAGCCCTGATAAAATCCCTAAAATCCAGATACACAGGAAAAACGGGAAGAGAACTGGAAAAATTTTACCGAGAGTTTTACAAAGATTTTGAGAAAGAGATTAAAGACAAGGACTATTCCTTTAATTCTAATTTTAAAATTAAGCTGGAAAAAATCCTATTAAACCTAAAAAAGAAAAATCCACAAATCCCAGACAATCTGAATATTTTGGTTGCTAAAAACAATACTCCGAACGCCTTCTGCCTTGGCGATGGGACTTTCGTGGTGAATATGGGACTTTTTAATGTGCTGGACAATGAAGCGCAAGTAGCGAGCGTCCTCAGTCACGAACTTGCCCATTACTTACTAGACCACACGCTGAAATCTTTGGTCAATGAAATCAACGAGGACAAAGACAGCCGCTCCATAATGGAAAATCTGAAAAAAGTTTCGGTAAATAAATCCCAAAAAGCCTTTGATATCGTAAAAGACAATCTCTACAAAAAGCGTGATATCAAACGAAAAAGAGAAGTAGAAGCCGACTCGTTGGGATATGTTCTTTTCCGAAATTCTGACTACGAAAACGCTGAATTCTACAACGCACTGAGCAACCTAAGCAAATATGACACGATTTCGCCGCGAGAACTAAAAATAGAAACTTACAAAAAACTCTACAACCTGCCCAACCAGCCATTCAAAGACAGCTGGATGACAAGGGAAGATTTTGGGAACTATAATTATGACCATTACAAAGTAAAATTAAACAAAGATTCTCTCTCCACGCACCCCGAATTAGCACAAAGGATGGAATTTATCACAAAACAATTCGCTGAACTTAAAAACAAAAAAGAGGCAAAAAAAGGCGATGAAGAATTTACTAAACTCAAAAATACCGCCCGAATGGAAGTCCTGCCAAACCTATGGCATTCCGAACAATACGGACGAGGAATCTACGCCGCTATGCAGTTTTTACAAGACAAAGAGGATGAAAACTACTATCACGAATGGCTTGGGAAATTATTTGAGCAAATCTACACTGCACGAAAGAATTACAATCTAAACCGCTATCTAGATAGAATAGAACCCAAAGAACAGAGCGAAAGCTATCAGCAGTTTTTGAGTTTTATGTGGAATCTAAATTTAGCAGAAATCAAGAATATCGCAGACTACTATAATAAAAAAGGAGCTTCTTAGAAGCCCTTTTTTATTGTTAAAAATTTAATCTCTCCAAACGGATTTTATTGAATTTTTCTTTCTCATTGTATTCACGGAGGAGAATATAGCCTTCTTTCCCGATGTAAGGCACTACAAAATAATTGTCTTTCTCGGAGATTTTCACATTTTCTTGATTGAATTTACCATCGATAAGCGTATTGATGTACAAATTCCAGTTTTTTTCCTTTGTTTCTTTATCTTTTTTAAAGTCTCTAAAGAAAAACGCTACATCTTTACCGCCGTTTAGATATTGAGAGAAAAGATAATCGGCATTTATGCTCCATTTGGTTTTATCTTTTTCAAAAACTCGCACTTCTTTCAGTTTAAAATCCTTATCTGTAAAGGCATACACCATGTCTTTTGTTGCTGGTGCTACATACTGCTGTGCAGGTCTCCATTTTTCAAACAAAATCCCTACACTGCCGTCTTTTAGGAAGAAGAAATCTCTCTCCAAAAGATAATATCCCATTCCGACATGACTAAATTTATTGATTTTTTGTATAAATGGCTTAAAGTCTATGAAATAGATATTTTTAACATCCACTCCAAAGTTTCGTTTATCTAAAACAAGCCTTGTCAATCCCACAGACAATAGCGCTTTTTCCTTTTCATAAAACCTTCCAGAGATGATTATTTTATCATCAAATGTTTTATCATTATCCACCAATCTTCCACTGGAATATAGAGCTGTAATTTCATCCATAGTCTGTTCATTCAGACCTGTAATCGGTGTTTTGGCTTTTATATTTCCTGTCTTCATGTCCAGCACTTGGAAGAAATAAGAAAATTCCTTTTTATTCTTTACTTTTAGAATGGTGTAGATGTGTTTATCATCTTTTTCAATGATTCTGATGGCTTCATATTTTCTTTCAGTTCCATCCGTATTGTATTTGTATTCCCAAAGCAATTTTTTATTGTCATCGTATCTTTTTAGACTGTGATTTTTGCTGTAGGTTTCGTAGTCATCATATTCTGTAACGATGAAACCACCTTCCTTTATTTCATAAACACGGGAAATGTAGAGAAACCCATTTTTTCTTCTCTCTTTTCTTTCCTCTTTCCTTTGGCTTCGTACATTTTCTGGCTCTGTTACTTCCTTGAAAGCATTGTTTTCGTATTCATAATATACTTTGGGCTTTATGGAGTTGTTTTTTAAATTAACCTCCATTGTGCGCGGATAGAAGAAATCCCTATCTCTTACCACTTCATAATCTGCAGTAGGATAAAGAACCAAATTCCCTCTAAAATCAATCGCTCCGAAATAGTTTGCCGCTGTAATATCTCCTTCAAACTCTTTATTGGCAACAGGATTTAAGTTTTTATCCAAAAAAACATACTCAAATTTCCTCGTTCTGTCGCCAGATCTTCCATAGCCGTAAATTGCCACATATCCGTACAGGTTTTCATCTTGGTCAAATAAAGCATTGATTCCCAGATAATCTCCTTTGGCTAAAGCGTACAAATCCCGCGTCTGTGAAAAAGCAGTAAAAGTACTGCACAAAATCAAAAATGTAAATAAGATTTTTCGCATAATTTTTTTCTTGCGAATGTACATAATTTCCGCCAAAAAGGAAAGATGAGTTTTATCAATAAAAAAGACTGCCCATGGAGGCAGCCTTTCCGTTTTTTAAAAATGAATGTTATTGTTTCTTCGGTGGATAATTTTTCAATATTTCAGCGATGATTTCTGGGATTTGCTTTTGTTTTGACTTCGGCGAATCTACATTGATTCCGCTTCCTTTTCCCTGCCATATGAGTTTCCCTGTCTTGGCATCTACAAAGTCAAAAGTCAGGCTTCCTTGGTTGTATTGGTACTGCTGGGTGTAAATATTATTTAGCCCCAGTCCCATGCCCCAATAGCCCCAGCCGCCGATGTATGCACTCGGTGAGGTGTAGTAGTTGTCGGTTATGGTTTTATGGCTCGCTTTTATTTTGATTATCAAATCTGAAGTTTCGGCTTGGTTTAATCCTTTTGCTGCAAGTTGTTTTTTCAGTTCATTGGTAACTCTCTTTTCATCTAAATCATTCAGATTTAGGTCGTTTGTTTGTAGTGAATAGGTTTTGTATTGAGAGAAATTAATATTTTCATCAAAGTCTGAAACTACTTTGAAAGGACTGCAGGACATAATAAATAGAGCCACTCCTGTCAACCAAGATAAGTGTTTTGCGTTATTCATAATTTTATATTTTAGTGATTAAAAATTTATCCTTAGTTTTGTTCTATGATAATAGTGTGCCAAAGTCTCCTCAAAAATACAAAAATTTTAGGAATAACTTTATATCCTTTTATTTTTCTTCGAGAAAAAAGGCTTAAAAATGATAAAATATTGATAAATCATGAGAAAATCCATCTCCGGCAGCAGGCAGAACTTCTGGTGGTGTTTTTTTATTTGTGGTATATTTTGGAGTTTTTTTACTGGTATATTTCATGTCAAAACTGGGACACGGCTTATAGGAAAATCTCTTTTGAAAAAGAGGCTTATGATAGAGAAAACAACCTTGAGTATTTAAAAAACAGAAAATTGTGGTCTTTTTTGAGATATTTTAACAAATGATAAATCCATATTACGCACTTGCACAGAACTTTATATTTCTTTCGCCTACGATTTACAAAACTCGGTTTTACAAAAAATATATTCGGCTCAGCTGGCAGAATGTTTTTGAGCGGGAAGTAGAGCCAGAAATCCTCTGGCTGAAGGAATTTCTTAATCAAAAATCAGTATTTATAGATGTAGGAGCTGGGACGGGGGATTATGTTTACTTTTTGGATTATCTTCTTTTTCCAGAAAATATCCATGCTTTTGAACCGAATAAAAAGCATTATAAACGCCTGAAAAGGCTCTTCCCGAAATCGGATATTCTTCCTTTTGCTTTGGCTGATGAATCCAAGGCTGCAACGCTCAATATTCCCGTGACAGGCAATGAAGAACACCCTGAAAATGGAACTCTGCGTCCTCTCTCGGAAAATGAAGGACTCAAAGTAAAAAACCAGAAAACAGAGGTCACAACTCTCGATGAATGGGCAGAGAAGAAAGAACTAGAAAAATTAGATTTTATTAAAATAGATGTCGCAGGGCAGGAGCTTGATGTTTTAAAAGGCGCAGAAAAGTTAATAGAAAAATTCCGGCCGGCACTGATGGTTAAAATAGAGCAGGAATTTCATGAAGAGAATATTTGGAATATCATTACCCAAATTGCTGAATTGGGCTACGCTCCGCACTATCTGGATAGAGACAGCTTCACGCTGAAACTCCTTTCGGAAGAGTTTATCAATTCACAAAATGCTATCTTTGCAAAAGATGATAAATACCATATCAAAAACATCATTTTTTTAAGCCGTTAGAAATGAGTATAATAGCAAGGCAGGGGTTTAAATATTCCATCATCGGGTATCTTGGTTTTTTGCTGGGATCGTTTTCTACATTCTTTGTATTTCCTTATGACTTAGAGTTTTATGGGAAACTCAGATTTGTATTTCCGATGGCAGAGATGCTGGTGCCGGTGGTGGTTTTCGGGATTTCATTTTCTAATGTAAAGTTTTTCACTCAGGCGCAGCGCGATGGGAAGCACCAGAATATGCTGTCCCTGTCTCTGCTGGCTGTTTTGGTGAATTTCACTCTGTTTGCTCTGCTTTATTTTTCGGTATTTCAGTTGTTCCCGAATTGGAAAAATAGTGAGAGCTGGCAGGCTAAACAGCTTATCCTTCCGCTGATTTTAGTCTTATCCGTTTCGGCGGTGTTGAATAAATACATTTCTAATTACAAACGCATAGTCATTCCCAATATTTTTGAAAATATTTTTCCAAAATTGGCCAACATAGGTGCGTTTTGTTTGTTTTTCTTTTTGGGCTTCTCGGAGGAGACGGCTTTTGTTTTCTTTTTCTGTGTTTTCTTGGGTTCTATGCTGGGTTATTTCTTTTATAATAATAAATTAGAGCCGTTTCGTTTTGATTTTAATTTGGATTATTTCAAGAAAGATAATTTATGGTTTAGGTTTTTAGTCTATAGTTTTTTCGGTTTCTTGGGGAATATCGGCAGTTTCCTTGCCCTGAAAATCGCCAATGTAATGATAGGCGAATACATCAGCTTTGAGCAGAACGGCTTGTATAGTAATATTTATTCCATAGCCGCGCTGATAATGGTCCCGCAGATGGGGCTTTACAATATCTCTGCTCCCATTATCAACCGGCATTTGGCGGATAATACTTTAGAGGAGCTGGACAGCTTCCATAAGAAAACTTCGCTCAGCCTTTTCTTTCTGGGTTTGGTTTTGTTTTCTTGTATTGTCGTAGGTTTTCCTTTCCTTGCTGGTTTTATGAAGAATGGCGAGATGCTGAAACAATCCCAGTTTATTCTTTGGATTATCGGTTTTGCGATGCTCTTTGATTTGGCTACGGGGTTTAACAGCCACATCATTTCATTGTCAAACCTGTATAGGTATAATACTTTTTTTATGCTTATTCTGGCGTGTCTTACCATTGGGCTTAATACTTTGTTCCTGAAATTCACGGACTTCGGTATTCTGGGAATTGCGGTGTCTTATGCAGTTTCTTTGACAACTTTTAACCTTATTAAAATTATCTTTAATTATCATCATTTCAGTGTTTTTCCGCTCTCCGCCAAGATGCTTTCGGCGCTGCTTGTCTGTTTTCTTGCTGTATTTTCGGCGGTATTGCTGCCAGAATTCAAAACCAATCTGCTGAACCTGATTTATAAACCGGCTTGGGTGCTGCTGGTAGTTTTCAGTGGTAATTATTTCCTGAAAATCTATCCTTTGGACAAATTCCTGAACAAAGGATTTCTAAGCAGCCTCTGGAAAAAGCCTTAAACCGAGCGTAAAATAACCGGCCTTTCTCATTCCTGCCTTTCCAAAGCGAAAGTAACAGCCGGAATTTTTCAGAATTGCACTTTCAGAGTGTCTGAAATAACAAACTACAGGGTGTAGTTTGCATTTTTTTGTTAAAAAATTAGAAGATACAGGGTGGGTCTCGGGCATTCAGGGTGTCAGGAAATGTAAAACCCCGCCGGGGTTTGGCGTTTTTTTGTCCAAAAAATGGAATCCCCACCGGGGTCTTGGGCATTCAGGGTGTTGGGAAATGCAAAACCCCACCGGGGTCTGGTGTTTTTTTATCCAAAAAATGGAATCCCCACCGGGGTCTCGGACATTCAGAGTGTCTGGAAGAGTAAAACCCCACCGGGGTCTCGGGCATTCAGGGTGTCGGGAAATGCAAAACCACGCCGGGGTCTGTATTTTTATTGTGAATTATCCAACAAGCTGGATTTTGGCTGATAATTTCAGTCAGGTTTTATTTGTTTTTCTATAAAATTTTAGCAATTTTCTTTACACTTAGATAGCAGAATGTAATATGTTTCCGCTTTACTTGCATATTCCATAGGCAAGTCTGCTTTCAGAAAGTTTATTTTACCTATTTTTGTCAAAAATTATCATTTTATGTCCATTCAGCAGAAGATAGAGGAACTACGGGAAGAGCTTCATCAGCACAATTACAATTATTATGTGCTAGATGAACCAGCAATTTCTGACTTTGAATTTGACCAAAAACTAAAAGAACTCCAAGAGCTAGAGCAGCAGTACCCAGAGTTTTATGATGCCAACTCTCCCACTATGCGTGTCGGAGGGCAGATTACCAAGCATTTTCCTACGGTAGCGCATGAGTTCCGCATGTATTCGCTGGACAACTCGTATGATTTCCAAGACTTAGAGGACTGGTACATCCGTTTGGTGAAGATATTAGAGACGGAGGAAATACAATTTGTCACAGAGCTGAAATATGACGGCGCTTCTATCTCTATTCTGTATGAGAATGGACAGCTGGCGCAGGCACTTACGAGGGGAGATGGATTTCAGGGCGATGAAATTACAGCTAATGTAAAGACCATCCAAGACATTCCCCTGCACCTGAAAGGCAGTTTCCCAGAGCGGTTTTTTATGCGCGGAGAAATATACCTTACCCACAAAGCCTTTGACAAGATAAATGAAGACCGCCAGCGCGAAGGTTACGATATCTTTATGAACCCGCGCAATACCGCTTCGGGAAGTCTCAAAATGCAGGACAGTGCAGAGGTAAGAAGGCGGAGGCTTTCAGCGGTGCTATATCAGCTCGTAGGAAAAGAAACCACAGCTGAAACCCACTGGGAACTGCTCCAAACGGCAAAATCTATGGGTTTCAAAATCTCTGAATATACCAAACTCTGCCAGTCTCTTTCGGAGGTGAAGGATTTTATACTCTTCTGGGATAAGGAAAGGCATCGGCTCGGCTTTGATATAGATGGAATTGTCATCAAAGTAAATTCCCTGAAACATCAGCAGTCTTTAGGATATACATCCAAGTCTCCACGCTGGGCGATGGCATATAAATTCAAAGCAGAAAAGGTAGAAACAGAACTGCTGTCAGTAGATTACCAAGTCGGGCGGACAGGCGCTGTAACCCCCGTAGCCAATCTGAAACCAGTGCTTTTAGCCGGAACCATTGTCAAAAGGGCTTCCCTACACAATGAAGACATTATCCGAAAGCTGGACCTTCATGAAAACGACCAAGTTTATGTAGAAAAAGGAGGCGAAATCATCCCGAAAATAGTAGGCGTGAATATCCAGAAGCGGACACTATTGCAGCAGCCTTTGGAATACATATCCAACTGCCCTGAATGCGGTACGCCTTTGGTGAAATTGGACAATCAGGCCATTCATTTCTGCCCGAACGAACTCCACTGCCCGCCTCAGGTCATCGGTAAAATGATACACTATGTCTCCCGTAAAGCTCTGAATATAGAAAACTTAGGCAGTGAAACCATAGAGCAGCTTTATAGAGAAAAACTTATAGAAAACCCAGCGGATTTCTATACTCTGACCAAAGAACAACTGCTTCCACTAGATAGAATGGCGGAAAAATCTGCCCAAAACATCTTGGATGGCATAGAAAAATCCAAGCAGATACCTTTTGAAAAGGTGCTTTATGGAATAGGAATAAGGCACATCGGCGAAACGGTAGCCAAAAAATTAGTGAAGAACTTTCCCAGCATTGAGGCATTAGGCAGCGCAAGTCTGGAAGAGCTGGTTCAGGTGGAAGACATTGGGATAAAGATAGCAGAAAGTATTATAGAATTCTTCGCCAATGAGGAAAACCGCGCCATGCTGGACAAGCTGAAGTCTTACGGAGTCCAGCTTGAAAGGGGAGAGAAAGAAACAGAGGTGCTGAGCGATGCTTTGGATGGGAAAACCTTTTTGTTCACGGGGAAACTATCCCTTTTCACACGCGAGCTGGCAGAAGACTTGGTAGAAAAACATGGAGGCAGGAATATTTCGGCGGTTTCTAAGAACCTGAATTACCTCGTCGTAGGCGAGAAAGCAGGCAGCAAACTAAAAAAAGCCCAAGACATAGGAAGTATTACTATTCTAGATGAACAGCAATTTCTTGACATGATAGGGGAATAGTTTTGTATATATTCGTATATTTGGAAAATTAATTTTAAAATAAAATATTAGAGTAATGAGAAAGATAATTATTTCAGCCTTATTTCTAAGCATGGCACTCACACCAAGCTTTACACTGGCACAGACGGAAGAATCGGGAAGGCATGCACCTTATCGTGCAACACACACCAAATCCACAGAACTCAAACACACCAAACTGAAACTGAGTTTTGACTTTAACAAAGAACATGTACACGGCGAGGAATGGCTTACGGCATCTCCTTTCTTTTATGATTCTAATGAACTAGTTCTGGATGCTAAAGGAATGCTTATTCATGAGGTTTCCTTAGATAAGAAAGGTGCTAAAAGCCCCCTGAAATATGAATACAAAGATGATAAACTGAAAATCCAGCTGGACAGGGTTTATACTAAAAATCAGGATTACACGCTCTACATCAAATATACTGCCCGCCCCAACGAGGTGAAGCAGAAAGGAAGTGCCAGCATCAATGATGCGAAAGGCTTGTATTTCATCAATCCAAGACAGACAGAACCGGACAAACCTACGCAGATATGGACACAGGGCGAGACAGAGTCTTCCTCCTGCTGGTTCCCTACCATAGACAAACCTAATCAGAAAACAACGCAAGAAACTTATATCACCGTTCCAGAGAAATACATCACGCTTTCCAACGGACTTCTTAAATCCTCCGTGAAAGAGGCAAACGGACAGCGGACAGACCACTGGGTGATGGATAAAAAGCATGCCCCGTATCTGTTCTTTGTAGGAGTTGGGGAGTATGCCGTGATTAAAGACAAGTGGAAGAATATCGCTATAGATTATTATGTAGAAAAAGAATATGAACCTTATGCGAAGCAGATTTTTGGGATGACCCCAGAAATGCTGGAGTTTTTCTCTAAACAATTAAAGTATGAATATCCTTGGCAGAAATATGCCCAGATAGTGGGAAGGGATTTCGTGAGCGGTGCGATGGAAAATACCACAGCCGTAATCCACCACGAAGCAGTACAGCAGAAAGCAGGGCAGCTCATAGATGAAAACAGATGGGAAGAGACTATCGCGCATGAACTTTTCCACCATTGGTTTGGAGATTTGGTAACCGCAGAGAGCTGGTCTAACCTTACCGTAAATGAAAGCTTTGCTACTTATTCCCAATATCTATGGAATGAATATAAATACGGCAAAGACGAGGCCGATTACAAGCTTTGGGAATCTCTCAGAGGCTATTTCTATGACCCTGCAAATATCAGCAGAGATTTGGTAAGGTTTAACTACCACTCCAGAGAAGATATGTTTGACGGAGTTTCTTATAACAAAGGAGGCGGAATCCTGCACATGCTGAGAAATTACCTTGGTGATGAGGCTTTCTTTACTGGACTTTCTGATTACCTTAAAACTAATGAGTATGGAACGGGAGAAGCCCACCAGCTGAGACTTTCCTTGGAAAAAGTAAGCGGAAAGGATTTAAATTGGTTCTTTAACCAGTGGTTCTTTGGAAGCGGACATCCTAAGCTGGATATTAAATACACACTGGAACCCGTAAAAAAAGAAGTTTCCGTGAATGTTTCCCAAGCGGGAGATCAGTATTTTGAATTTCCTCTGGCAATAGATGTCTATGAAGGTGCGAAAGCTACACGCCACAAGGTATGGGTAAATGCACAGAATAAAAATACTTTTACCTTTAAATTCCATCAGACACCGAGTTTGGTGAATGTCAATGCAGATGGTATCCTTCTCTCCGAGATTACAGACAGCAAAACTCCGCAGGAATACCTTCATCAGTATCTTCATGCTAAGGATTTGAACAGCAGGCTGGCTGCCATACAGTATGCGAAAGACAATAATACCACTCCGGCGGCGCTGAAAATACTATCCGCAGCACTGAAAGACCCTTCATTCAGGCTAAGAATACGCGCCATAGATGCCTTAGACCTCAAGAAACCAGAAGTTGCGAAGGCTGTACTTCCGGAGCTGGAAAAAATCGCGCAGAAAGACCCTAAAACATTGGTTCAGGCTAAAGCCATCGGTGCATTAGCATCATTAAATAATAAGAAGTATCTGCCGATTTTCGAGAAAGGACTCAACTCTCCATCCTATTCCGTGCAGGGGAACTCAGCCTACGCCATCGCAAAAATAGCACCCGAGAGAGCGAAAGCCTTATTAGACCAGATAGATTTAGACAATGCTGGGGAGGAGCTCATACTTATGATGATGCCTACCATCGTGGAAAACAAGCAGGAAAAGCATCAGGCAGCCATAGCATCTACCGTGGCGTTTTATCCTTTCCTAAAATACCAGAACCCAGAGCAGGGCGCAGTGGCAGAAAAGGGATTCAACTGGATAATGGATACCGATAACCTGAAAGCCGTGCAGAACCTTACTAAAGTGCTTCACCAAGTAAAAAGCCAGATAGGAGATAATGTTCAGGCGAAAATGATAATCGTCGGTATGCTCAAAGACGGGCTGGCAAGAAAGATAAACCTGCTGAAAAACAGCCAGAAATCTGAAAGCCTTAATAAACAGGTGGAACTTCTCAATAAAGCCATTGAGTTCTATCAATAATACAGAGAACTATCCCGTTTGGGATAGTTTTTTTGTCTCAAAAAGTAATCTCCGCAGGGGAAAACAAATAAAACCCGACTGAAATTATCAGCCAAAATCCAGCTTGTTGGATAATTCACAATAAAAATACGATTCTTTAAATGAAAAGCTATCTCGGATACCCTGAAAGTCCAAGACATACCCTGTATCTCCTAATTTTTTAACAAAAAAATACAAACTACACCCTGTAGTTTGTTATCTCGGACACCCTGAAAGTGCAAACCACACCCTGTAGCTGACTATTTTTTTCAAAAAAACACGAACTACACCCTGTAGTTTGCTATCTCGGACACCCTGAAAGTCAAAACCCCACCCTGTATCTCCTAATTTTTTAACAAAAAACGCAAACCACACCCTGTAGTTTGTTATCTCAGACACCCTGAAAGTCCAAGATACACCCTGTATCTCTTATTTTTTTCAAAAAAATGCAAACCCCACCCTGTAGTTTATTATCTCAGATACCCTGAAAGTGCAAACCCCACCCTGTATCTTCTAATTTTTTAACAAAAAATA
>CALHQK010000044.1 GCA_938037185.1 uncultured Riemerella sp. | reverse complement strand
ATGATTAAGAATATACCAGGGGTTATTTCGTTTTTGAGTTTGACAAAAGGAGGAGACCCTGTCCCGATGAGAAAATCAGAAGTTAATAGAATGTTGGGGAAAATGGATGAACTTTCTGAATTTGCGGTGGATGTAGAGATTCCTTTTGTTGTAGGAGAAAATGTGAAAGTTATAGATGGACCGTTTAATGGATTCAATGGTTCTATTGAAAAAATCCATGAAGATAAGAAAAAATTAGAAGTTAAAGTTCGAATATTTGGAAGGGAAACTCCATTAGAACTAAGCTACATGCAAGTAGAAAAACTTTAATTAAAATACAACCACTCTTTTCAGGGTGGTTTTTTATTGATATTTAGAATAAAAAGTAAATTTATTTTTGTAGATAAGAAATAAATTTATAATTTTGCAGTCCGTAAATGGAGTTGGAATGTTCAGGTGAGAAGGATATTTCATATATTCATTTACAGATTTATAAAATGCTTCCACATTTTTATATTTTTAATTTATTTTAATAAAGAAACATGGCAAAGAAAGTCTTTAAAATGGTAAAACTTCAAGTGAAAGGAGGGGCAGCAAACCCTTCTCCACCAGTAGGTCCAGCATTGGGTTCTGCAGGGGTGAACATTATGGAGTTTTGTAAACAATTTAATGGAAGAACGCAAGATAAGCCAGGTCAAATCCTTCCTGTAGTAATTACAGTTTATGAGGATAAATCTTTCGAATTTATCATTAAAACACCTCCAGCAGCAGTTCAGCTTTTAGAGGCGTCTAAGGTAAAGAAAGGATCTGGGGAGCCTAACAGAAACAAAGTAGGTTCTGTAACTTGGGAGCAAGTACAAAAAATAGCTGAAGATAAAATGGCAGATCTTAACTGCTTTACATTAGATTCAGCTTTGAGTATGGTTGCTGGTACAGCAAGATCAATGGGATTAAAAGTAACAGGAACGAAACCTAACGCTTAAAAATTAAGGAATGGCAAAATTAACTAAAAAGCAAAAGGAAGCTGTAGCTAAGCTAGAAAAAAATAAGGCATATAGCCTTGAAGAAGCTTCAGCCTTAGTAAAAGAAGTAAATACAGCAAAATTTGATGCTTCTGTAGATATCGCTGTGAGATTAGGTGTAGATCCTCGTAAAGCTAATCAAATGGTAAGAGGAGTAGTTTCTCTTCCTCATGGAACGGGTAAAGACATCCGTGTATTGGCTTTGGTTACTCCTGATAAAGAAGCAGAAGCAAAAGCTGCTGGTGCTGACCATGTAGGTCTAGATGAGTACTTAGAAAAAATCAAAAATGGTTGGACAGATGTAGATGTTATTGTTACTATGCCAGCTGTAATGGGTAAACTAGGTCCATTGGGTAGAGTATTGGGTCCAAGAGGTCTAATGCCAAACCCTAAGTCTGGAACAGTTACTATGGAAGTAGGTAAAGCAGTAGCAGAGGTGAAATCAGGTAAAATTGATTTCAAAGTGGATAAATATGGTATTGTACATGCAGGTATTGGTAAAGTATCTTTCGATGCAGATAAGATTAGAGAGAATGCACAAGAGCTTATTCAGGCTTTAATCAAATTAAAACCAACTGCAGCAAAAGGAACTTATGTGAAGAGTATTTACCTTTCTTCTACAATGAGTCCAGGTATTGCTATCGATACTAAATCTGTAAACTAAAATCTGAAAGACAATGACAAAAGAAGAAAAAGTATTAGTAATACAAGAATTAAAAGAATTGTTACAAGATGCCAAAGTGGTTTATGTAGCAAATCTTGAAGGAATGAATGCTGCTGCTACTTCAGATTTTAGAAGACAAGCATTTAAAAGTAATGTTACGCTTAGAGTTGTAAAAAATACATTGCTTCAAAAAGCGATGGAACAAGTGGAGGGAGTAGATTACTCAGAAATGTTCTCTACATTCAAAGGAAACTCTGCATTGATGGTAGCAGAAGTAGCAAATGCTCCTGCAAAACTTATCAAGAATTTCAGAAAGAATGGAGAATTCCCTGCTTTGAAATCAGCTTATTTGCAAGAAACTTTCTATATTGGTGATAACCAGTTAGATACTCTAGCGAACATCAAGTCTAGAGAAGAGATGATCGGAGAAATCATAGGATTACTTCAATCTCCAATCAGAAACTTGATTTCTGCATTGCAAAACAAACCAGAGGTTGCAGAAGCGAAAGCAGAAGCTCCTGTGGCAGAAGAACCAAAAGAAGAGCCTGCATCTGAAGAAGGAGCAGAGTAATTTTAGGTCTTCACTGAGTAAAATAGACACTCAATAAAATTAAAATAAATCGTTCAACAATTAAAACATTAGAAAAATGTCAGATTTAAAAAAATTAGCGGAAACGCTTGTTAACTTAACAGTAAAAGATGTAAATGAATTAGCTACTATTCTTAAAGAAGAGTACGGAATCGAGCCAGCTGCTGCTGCAGTAGTAGTATCTGGTGCTGCTGGTGGAGGTGCTGCAGCTGAGGAAAAATCAGAATTTGATGTAATCCTTAAAAATGCAGGTGCTTCTAAATTAGCTGTAGTTAAGTTAGTTAAAGACTTAACAGGTGCTGGTCTTAAAGAAGCTAAAGACATCGTAGATGGTGCTCCAGCTCCAGTAAAAACAGGAGTTCCAAAAGACGAAGCAGAAGCTCTTAAAAAGCAATTAGAAGAAGCTGGTGCTGAAGTAGAATTGAAGTAATTATTAAAATTACAATAACTAAAAAAGCTGTTTCATTTTGAAACAGCTTTTTATTTTTCACTGATAGATAAAGTTTAAAATTAATTAAAAGAATTATTTTTTAAGGGCTTTGATTATAACGGGAGTTGTAGTTACTACAATCAGACCGATGATGATGTATTCCAAATGTTTTTTCAAATCAATTCCGAACTGGTCAATAAAAAGTTTATCCAAATAATGTCCAGCAAAAATCAATGAAAAAGCCCATAAAAGCCCGCCTATAATATTATATAAAAAGAACTTTTTGCTATCCATTTTCACTATGCCCGCTACAATAGGAGCAAAGGTTCTAATCATAGGTAAAAATCTTGCGATAATGATAGCCATCGCTCCATTTTCTTCATAAAATTGTTGTGCTTTCAGCAGATAACTTCTTTTAAAGAAAAAAGATTCTTTCTTTTGGTAAAGTTTTTGACCACTTTTTGAGCCAAACCAATAACCTACTGAATCTCCAAGAATAGCAGCAAAGCCCACAGTAATGGCTAAAATCGTAGTATTGAGAAGATCACTTCCTGTTTCTCCAAAAGTTTCACTGATAATTGTAGTGGAATAAATCCCAGAAATAAACAACAGGCTGTCCCCAGGCAGGAAGAATCCGAAGAACAATCCCGATTCTGCAAATACAATGAGAAGCACCAGCCAAAAACCACCCAATTTAATGTAAAATTCAGGGTTTACTAAATCTTTCCAACTTTCAAAATGTTCCATAAAATCTAATAATCAACAAAGATAATTTATTTAAGAATATCAACTATAAAATTTTATATCATTAAATCATGAGTTTCGTCACTTTGTCCTTCTGCCATTAGGAAAGATTTTAGGAAAGGAGTGATATTGCCATTCATTACAGCGTCTACATCAGAGGTCTCATAGCCAGAACGAACATCTTTTACCAATTTGTAAGGATGCATCACATAGTTTCTAATCTGGCTTCCCCATTCTATTTTCATTTTTCCTGCTTCTATTTCGTTTCGCGCCTTGTTTCTTTCTTCCAATTCTATTTCGTAAAGCCTTGATTTTAAGAGCTGCATGGCTTTTTCTTTGTTTTGAAGCTGAGAACGGCTTTCAGAGTTTTCGATGATGATTCCCGTAGGGTGGTGGCGAAGTCGCACGGCAGTTTCTACTTTGTTTACATTCTGCCCTCCTGCACCGCTGGCTCTCATGGTTTCAAAAGTGATGTCAGAAGGATTGATATGAATCTCAATAGTGTCATCCACCAAAGGATAAACATAAACGGAAACAAAGCTGGTGTGGCGTTTCGCGTTGCTGTCAAAAGGAGAAATTCTCACCAAACGATGCACGCCGTTTTCGCCTTTTAGATATCCGAAGGCAAATTCGCCATCTATTTCTAATGTTACGGTTTTCACGCCCGCTACATCTCCTTCTTGGAAGTTGAGCTCTCGCACGCTGTATCCCTGCTTTTCTGCCCACATGATGTACATTCTCATCAGCATAGATGCCCAGTCGCAGCTCTCTGTTCCACCTGCTCCAGCCGTGATTTGGAGGACAGCAGAAAGCTCGTCACCTTCGCTGGAAAGCATATTTTTAAATTCCAGATTTTCTATTTTTTCAAGAAGTTTTGGGAAGATGTCTTCCACTTCTTTTTCGCTGTCTGGGTCTTCTTTGGAAAACTCTACCAATACTTGTAAATCTTCAAATTCTTTATGGATTTCCTCATATTCTTCCACCCATTTCTTTTTGGAGCGGAGCTGTTTCAGAAATGCTTCGGCTTCTTTCGGGTTGTCCCAAAATTCTGGCGAAGCGGTTTTCTCATCATCATTGGATATTTCTACCTTTTTTCGCTCTATTTGAAGATATTTGTATAAATCTTCTATTCGGGTCTGTGCGTCTTTTATTTGCTCGTTACTAATCACAAATTCAAATTTTTAATATTATACAGATTAATTCTGTTTTAGATGTCTAAAAAATTCCCACATCACTATTCCTCCGCAGACACTCACATTTAGGGAGTGCTTCGTTCCGTGCTGGGGGATTTCTATAAATGAATGGCATAGCGGAAGGGCTTCTTCGCTGATACCCTCCACTTCATTTCCCAAGACCAAAGCGTATTTAGAGGCTTCATTAAAATCAAATTCTGTAATCATCTGGCTCTGGTTGGTCTGCTCTATTCCTATAACTTTATAGCCATCTTTATTAAGGTTTGCCAAAGCTTCGGCTATGGAGGCGGTATATTCCCAGTCTACACTTTCCGTCGCGCCTAATGCTGCTTTGTGTATTTCCCTGTGCGGAGGCTGTGGAGTAATGCCGCAGAGAATAATTTTTTCTATGATAAAGGCATCTGCAGTGCGGAAGACCGCTCCTACATTGTGCATACTGCGGATGTTGTCTAATATGATAATCAGCGGTGTTTTATCGCTTTCTTTAAATGTTTTAATATCAACTCTTTGGAGTTCTTCAAGTTTAAGTTTCTGAACCAAGATATATGCAGTTTTAATTAAGATTCACTAAAAATACGAATAATGTTTCGTTCTATATTCTGTGCGATAAGCTCCATTGGGAGGTCGTTTTCCTCGTTATTGAATGGTTCTTCTATTTCCTCGGCAAGGACTTCCAAACTCATCAAAACATAGAATACAAATACGGTAAGGAAAGTCATCATATAGCCAATGCTCATTGCGTAGGCAATAGGCAGGGTAATCACATAGATAACGATGAATTTCTTAGTAAAAGATGAGTAGGAGTAAGGGATAGGCGTGTTTTTTATTCTCTCGCAACCACCGCAGACATCCAAAAAACCGCTCAGCTGAGTGTCTAATATAATGAGCTGGTCTCCCGTGATAACCCCTTCTCTGTATAGCTTCTGGACTTGGTTTCGGATTCTCCATATCAGGGCATTGGGTGGGTGTGGCAGCTGTTCTACCTCGGTATGCTGCTGGTCTTGGGCTAGTTCCATTTTGGTGGACTGCTTGGAGAGGTGCCGGCTGAGCAGGTGAGGGAAGAAACAAAGATATTTTTTAAAGAAGTCTCTGTTTTCCTTGTCATCTTCGGGGAGGATGGCGTGGAGTTTTATAGCCAGATTTCGGGAGTCATTTACCATTTTGCCGAGTAATTTCCGCCCTTCCCACCAGCGGTCATAGGCGGTATTAGTCCTGAAAACCAGCAGCATGGACAGCACAAACCCCAGTAGTGTATGGATGAGGGAGATATTCCGTATGGAAGAATCCTTATCTATCTTGAAATACTCTATTTCCAGATAGGCTACTATTCCTGCATAGACGGCCATAGCGACCATCCCTGAGCCCAGTGTTTTCAGAGTGTCAGACTTGTGCATGCTCAGTAGTACAGATATCCAGTGCTTGTTGTCATATACACGCATGATTTCTACATTTTAGTTTTAAAGTACTGCAAAAATAACAAAATATAGATAAAAATAGGCGTTGTTTTTTGCACATTCCAAAAACATTCCTATCTTTGCCTCATTATTTGATTAATAAGCAGTTACAAAATACTGACAAAAAACATATAAAAAAGATGAAAAAATATTTGGTAAATACAGAAAAAGTGCGTAAATACACACACAATTAGTAGATAAAGGACTAAATAACGGCTTATATAATTATAGAGGCGGTATTTTCCCTATGGGGGGGGGAAATACCGCCTCTTTTTGTTCAACTTTTAAATATCTAACACAATGAAAAGATTAATTTTTTCAGCATTAGTGCTGTCTGGGATGACAGCGAATGCACAGGTAAAAGACGGAATGGTAGGGATAAACACCGATGAACCGCGCGCTACTATGCACATAGAGCCAGGGGTGAGCGAGAGCAAAGGGCTTATAATCCCGCGTATAACCGCCGCACAGATGAAAACCATGAC
>CALHQK010000043.1 GCA_938037185.1 uncultured Riemerella sp. | reverse complement strand
AAGCAGTGAATTTGCTGAAATCTGTAGAGCTGAAATGGCTCGCCGCAGAGATAGGCTTTGAGAAAATAATCATGAAAAAAGGCGTATTTTTAGGATATTTCCCAGATAATCCACAGGACAAATTTTATCAAAGTGAAAAATTCAAACACCTGCTGAACTATCTGACACAAAACCCTAACCAAGCCCAACTGAAGGAGAAAAATAACCAGCTGCTCATGCGAAAAGACAGCATGGAAAGCATTGAGGAAATCAACCAGCTCCTCAGCTCAATAAACAACCCAGCCTAAGCAAAATGTTTAGGCTGGGTTTATTTTATTCTTGTTTTTGATTGTACATCAAATCATAAGCATAACATGCTACTTTTGTTATACTTTCTCCCAAAGACCCTGGTGATACTGAATCTTCTTCTACTAAATATTCATCTATACTCCCCGTGTTATGTATAACATCATCATTTTTAGAATATGATATAGAAGTTATCAGTCCCAATTTATTGTATTTACAATTTATTAAAAACTGATTTTTTACTTTCATATAATATTTATTATTAGATAGTTTTTGTGGAGTATAATAGTCAGATAAAAACCATGCTGTAATATAACCTGGCCTCTTTGATTCTCTTACAGTTTTCAGGTAAATATAATATTTCATCTTCTTGTCTGGTATCTCTCCTATTAAAAAAGTTTCTTGTGCTTTCATTACAAAAGCAAATAACATAAATAAAAATAAAGCTGTTTTTTTCATAATATTTTATTTTCCTGCCAAGCCCTAAACACAGATGAACAAATACAAAAAAGCGAGGACTTTTTAGTTTTACTTGATGCTCAATATTTTTGAAATCATCCATACACCAAATAAAAGCTAACACTTTCTTTTTTTAATCATTAAATTTGTTGCTCAAAGATACAAAACATATTTATATCTTTGCTGTTGATTTTTATCATAGAATAAATAAAATGAAATACTTAATTTTAGGAATAGGAAACAAAGGCGAAAAATACGAAAATACAAGGCATAACATCGGTTTTAAAATCGTGGAGAGAGTTGCCGAAAAAATAGAAGCGAAATTCAGCTCTGCAAACTACGGATGGACAGCCGAAGGAAAATACAAGGGCAGAAAAATAATTCTTTTAAAACCAGACACTTATGTGAATCTCTCTGGAAATGCCCTAAAATTCTGGATGCAGAAAGAAAACATTCCTTTGGAAAATATCCTCGTCGTGACAGATGATTTGGCGCTGCCTTTCGGTGCTTTACGCCTAAAATCAAAGGGTTCTGATGCTGGGCACAACGGTCTGAAAAACATTCAGGAAATGATAAAAACCCAAAACTACGCCCGCCTGAGATTTGGGATTTCTTCCGATTTTGAAAAGGGAAAACAGATAGACTATGTCATCGGTGAATGGAGTGAGGAAGAAAAAGAAAAACTCCCAAAAAGAATCGAAAAATTCGCAGATGCCTGCCTGTCCTTTGTCTTTGCAGGAATTACCAATACGATGAATACTTTTAACGGAAAATAAATTATTATAATTCCAATAATATTTTATATATTTGCAGACTTAAATATTAACCTGGGACGAGTTCCCGCTAAATCAATTAAATTATGTCAGTAAAAATTAGATTACAAAGACACGGAAAAAAAGGAAAACCTTTCTTCCACATCGTAGTAGCAGATTCTAGAGCAAAGAGAGATGGTAGATTCATCGAAAAATTAGGAACTTACAATCCTATTACCAATCCCGCTACTATTGAACTTAATGTAGATTCTGCAGTAAAATGGTTGAACAATGGTGCTCAGCCTACAGATACTGCTAGAGCTATCCTTTCTTACAAAGGTGCTCTTTACAAAAAACACCTTCAAGGTGGTGTAGCTAAAGGAGCTTTCAGTGAAGCTGAAGCTGAAAAAAGATTTAACACTTGGTTAGCTGAAAAAGAAGCTAAAATCCAAGGTAAAAAAGATGGTTTAGCAAAATCTAAAGATGCTGCTAAAAAAGCTGCTTTAGAAGCTGAAAACAAAGCTAATGAAGCAAGAATCAACGCTAAAAAACAAGCTGAAGAGGAAGCAAAAGCTGCTGCTGAGGCTGCTGAAGCACCAGTAGAAGAAGCTCCTGCTGTAGAAGCAGAGGGAGATGCACCTGCTGAAGAAACTGAAGCTTAAAAAAACTTACCGATGCAGAAAGAAGATTGCTATTTTTTAGGCAAAATTACTCGTAAGCACGGTCTTTCGGGAAATCTGATTTTAAAATTAGATACAGACCAACCCGAAATTTATAAAAAATTGGAATCAATATTCGTTGAAATCAACGGACTATTGGTTCCGTTTTTTATTGAAAAAATCATCTGGAGCAAACAAGATTCTCTCAATATTCTTTTCAAAAACTCCTCTGAAGCACTGGTAGAACAGCTTATTGGCAAGAATGTATTTCTTCCGCTTTCTACACTTCCAAAATTAAGCGGAAATCAGTTTTATTATCACGAAGTTATTGGTTTTGAAGTTTTAGAAAAAAATGGAAAAACCTGCGGAAACATCGTTTCTGTAAATGACCAGACTGCTCAGCATTATTTCATTTTAGACTTGGCTCAGAAAGAAATCATCATTCCTATCGTAAAGGAATGGATTTTAGAAGTGAACAGAGATGAAAAATTCATCAAAATGGAACTTCCAGAAGGGCTGATGGATGTTTTTCTTAACTAAAAAAAGCTCCTTTTTAAGGAGCTAATCTCGATGTTTTCCATTTACCATCTTGGAACTGATATACTATCCTGTCATGCAGACGGTTAGGTCTTCCCTGCCAAAATTCTATTTCATATGGCTTGGCAAGATATCCTCCCCAGTGTGGCGGTCGTGTTACTTCTTTCCCTTCGAATTCTTTTTCTAGATCTTGTAATTTTTGAGCTAAATAAGCTTTGCTAGGGATTTCTTCGCCTTGTTCAGAAGCCCACGCACCTAATCTGCTTCCTCGCGGTCTTGATGCGAAATATTCATCTGACATCTCTGGCGAAACTTTTTCCAGTCTTGCTTTTATCATTACTTGGCGCTCCAAAGCGGGCCAGAAGAAATAGAGGCAGGCTACCTTGTTTTTATCTATGGACTTCCCTTTCTTGCTGTTGTAATTCGTGTAGAAGACAAATCCTTCTTTGCTGTAGCTTTTCAGAAGCATGGCTCTGGTTCTGGGGCAGCCATCTTCGTCTATGGTGGAGAGCATCATGGCATTGGCTTCGAAGATATCAGGATGTTTGTCCGCATCTGCAAACCATTCTTTGAAATGTTCCATTGGGTTTTCCTTTACTTCGTGGTCGTGCAGTTCATACTGCTCATAGACTTGGCGTTTGTCGTGTAAGTTTTCCATAATTTTACTATATTTGGGCTATGAATTTTTGCAAAGGTAATATTTTAATTTCTACTCCAGATACTCTTGGGGATATATTTTCCCGCTCTGTGATTTTAATCATAGAACATGATGAGGGCGGAGCATTCGGGCTTATCCTAAACAAGATGGATGAAACCGCCAGCCGGGAAATCACCCAAAGGCTGAACTTCCATGCCGAAGTCTATGACGGCGGCCCTATAAGAGACCAGCGCTCTTTCTTCCTCATCAAAGGCGACCTCTCCAAAGAGGGCTACACTAAGGTAAATGAACATTTCTCCTTCACGGAAAACATGGAACGCGTGGTGGTAGACATCTTCCTGAAAAAAATCCGCCCAGAAGATGTAAAAATCTTCGCAGGATATTCCGGATGGCATGCCGGCCAGCTGGAAGAAGAGCTGAGCCGAAACTACTGGAAGAAAGTAAAAACCAGCGTAGATTTCGTCGCCCTAAGCAGCCCAGACCTCTGGAAAGACCTCATGACCAGCCTCGGAGGAGAACACCTCATCTGGGCAAATACCCCGAAGGACACCCGAATGAACTAAACCGCCCCTCGCCCAGCCTTCCTATTCCTCCCATTCTTTCTGTTTGATGGTTTTCAGGAGCTGCTGAAACTCATCGGCGAGGTAGAACTGCGTGCCTATGGCATCAAAAATAGCATCTTGGGTAAGCACCCACTGAGGGACTTCATCAGGGATTTTGCCGTCGTTGCTGTCAAAATAATCCTTGCGCCACTGTTTGCTGTCATAGTACACCACCAGCCTGTCATAGTCCGGCTGAACCGCCTTCCATTCCTCCAAAACTTCTTCGGCTTTGGTAAGAACAGCTTCTACTTTCATTAGAATTTCGTTCATCTCGCGGATGTTTTCGTATCGTTCTTTCATCTCAAAAGTATTTTAAAAGTGAGGGACAAATGATTCTTGTCTAAAAATCTCTTTTCTCATTTAGACCAGATTCCGGAGCATGTTGTTTTTCATTGATTTCACAAAGATAAGATTTCTTCCTACATGGTTTTCGGAGTTTTTGAAGCGAATATTTTTAAAGTTAATATAAACCTCGCAATAAACCACATCGCCCAAACCTCCGCACACATTGCCCAAAGAACAGCACACCTCTGCGAAACTTCCGCGCATCTCTCCCAAAGCATTTCCTATGTAGGATATTTAATTTCCTACCTTTCCCATTGAATAG
>CALHQK010000042.1 GCA_938037185.1 uncultured Riemerella sp. | reverse complement strand
TCGTATGGCTCAGCTTAAACGGAAATTTTTCCACATTAAAAGGCGCAAAATAATGACTAAAATAAAACCTCCTTACCGCCATTCTGGTGTAGGTATTATGCAAATTTACCGTAAGGTTTTTCCTGCTGTTAAACCGAGAATCTCCACTTGTAAAATTCTCCAAATTCGCAATTCCGCCATTCTCTTCATTAGAAATATTCTGATGAATAAAATGCGCAAATGCCTTATATTTAGAGTTTTTAGAGAGATAATGTGCAGAAAAAATAGTATTATTAGAAGATGCGATTTCCCTCTGATACAGCCCCTCTGACCGCAGTCCCATATACTCTATCGCAAAATTAAACCTTTTGCCAATATTCTGAGTATAGGTAGTTTGTAAAGTTCCACCGCTGCTCATTCCATTATGATAATAGAATGCCGTAGTGGGACTTTTCACATCGTAATATTTTATATCCTTGATTCCCAATATAAAAAAAGATTTTCTTGTAGGCAGTAATGCTAAATCCTGCTCTGCATCGGTCTTATAAACCAAATTCTGAAATCCCTCCCCGATATTAGCAAACTGGATTTTCCCAAAATTATCTCTATTATTATACTGAGTAAATTGATAAGATTTACCTATCGTAAAAACAGTATCAAACGCTTTTCGCTGAGAAAACAGCGTAAAAAACTGATAATCTTCAATCGTTGGTCTAAAAATCTGTATGGAATCCTTCTGTCCATTGTCTACCACAATGGAATCACTCACTGGCAAATCATCTACCTGTGCCTTTAAAAGGCTTCCCAGCAATACTAATATAAAAAAAATGTACCTCATAAAAACTTTATGAGGTACAAATTTAATATATTATTCAGAATAATTAAGAATAAATATCAACTATTGGAAGTTGTCATATCCAGGATTTGCTTTAACTGGCGTTCCTGAGATGTCTGTAATAGCTCTTGGAATAGGGAATGCTAACAAATTAACATTCGTAGTCTCTCCTAACAATGGAGTTGTAGTATCACCCCATCTAAGTAAATCCCACATTCTGAAACCTTCGCCGATCAATTCTTTTGCTCTCTCTGCTTTTAATGCTGTCATGTTAACACTTGTAGCTGCAGAAAGCCCTCTGTTTGTTAAGATTTCATTATAATACTGTAACGCTTTTGTTGCATTTCCTCCATTAAGCTCTGCTTCTACACCATTTAAAAGAACTTCTTCATAACGGATAAGCTTAATATTGTCAGATCCTTGCAAATTAGGATATTTATTTAGCATATATCTAAATGTATTGCTCGAACCCAATGTTATAACATCTTTTCTAACATCTCCTGTAGCATAAGTACTATACATAGCTGGTCTTACAACAGTATTCTTATAACTACCTTTATATATCGTAGCTAGAGAGTTTGTTCCTAATGCCCCCTGCACTCCAACTGCTAATTCAAAAATAGAATTTGGAGCAGCATTAGACAAAGTCCAAGATGTAACATATGAATCTTTTGGAATAACAGAATATCTTCCATATAACTGATCTACATAATTCCTTACCCTTGCATAATCTCCTTTATACAAATAATATCTTGACATATATGCCAATGCAGCATCAATAGTCAATTCTACTTTTCCTTCTAACCCATTATATGCAGAGTTTGCTTGCATCAATGCTAATCCTTCTGTGAAATCATTCTCGATTTGAGCTTCTGTTGCAGAAATTGAACTTCTTGCTTGTAATGTTTTAGGACTATATGTCAATGGAAGAACGATACCTAACTGTTCTGAATAACCAGTATACTTTTGACCATAAAGTTTAAGTAAATCAAAGAAAAGCACTGCTCTCAAAACCTTAGCTTGTCCTTGATAAAATTTTACTTTATTCTGCTCGGTTGCTCCTCCTGTTATACCGTTTACATCTGTATTAATAACAATATTAGCTTTCGCTACAGCCGTATAAATCTGAGTATAAGTATCCCCAGCGTAACTATCAGGAGAAGTCATAGTATACTTATTCACAGAATTAAAATATCCCGCTCTACCATTAGAATACATCTCATCTGAGCGTATCTCAGAGTAAACTATATAATCTCTACCTAAATAACTACTCCCTCTCATTGTTGAGTAAATACCTCTCACTGCTGAAAGTACTTCGGTACTAGAAGTAAGCGGAGCCTGCTCTACACTCTGATAAAATTCTGTTTTTACAAAATCTTCACTACAAGACGCTCCTGCCAATGAAAGCACTAGCAAAAGCAATGTTTGCTTAATATTTTTCATAACTTTGTTCATTTCTAATTAAAATCCTATACTAACTCCCAAACTATATGTTTTCATAATTGGCAATCCCATTGCCACAGTACTACTATTACCTGAAAGAGCAATCTCTGGATCTAGTTTCAATCTCTTATCAAATGTATGAGTCCATATATTATTACCAACTACATAAATTTGTAATGAAGACAATCCTGTTCTCTCTAGTTTCTCCTTACTAAATGTATAAGAAAGCCTTGCGCTACTTAAACGAATATAATCTGTTTTATATAAAAATCTAGTAGAGTGGTCATATGAGCGGTTATTTCCACCATATATAGGTTTAGGATTTGCTGCTCCTGTATTTGATGGAGTCCAATAATCTAACTGATCTGCATAACCTGGATAACTTAATGTATAGAATCCATCACTAAACAGATATTTTCCCATCTCATCATAAACTTTCCCACCAAATCCATAAGAGAACTGTGCATCAAAAGCAATTCCTTTATATGACAAAGATGTGTTAAACCCTCCGTACAATTTCATTAATGAAGATCCTTGTATAGCTTGTTTTGCTTCATTATAGTTAGATGTTGTTTCTCCATCCACTCCATTCTTATACCATAGAGGGTTACCATTACTAGGATCTACCCCAGCCCATTTTCTTAAATAAAAAGAACTTAATGATTCCCCTTCAGCTATAGCAGTAATAGTTCTTAACACTTTCCCACCATACAACTCTGTAACTTCATTATGCAGTGTACTCAAATTAACTCCAACATTCCAATTAAACCCTTCTCTTCCTTTTTTAAAGATATCTCCACTAATAGAAAATTCAAAACCTCTATTAACAACGGATCCAATATTATCTACATAAGAACCCAATCCTTGTGATCTGTCTAATGGAATATTATAAACTAAATCTTTTGTTTTTTTATTATAATACTCTGCTGTCAATTTCAGCCTATCATTAAAGAATCCAAAATCTAACCCCACATTGAAAGGATTTACAGTTTCCCATGATAAGTTTGGATTATATAATCCCTCATATGTAAGAGCAGCATAATCATTATAATTTGTAGTATAAGAATATAATGCATATGGGTATGAGGAAATCCTATTTCCTACCTTTCCATAAGATGCTCTAAATTTTAACTGAGAGAACACTTCACTATCTTTAATAAAGCTAAGTCTAGCTAAATCTACACCTAATCCTGCAGACCAAAAATTTCCAGCCTTTTTCCCTGGTGTAAAATTAGAGAGGACATCTCGTCTATATGATAAATCCAAAAGAACTAATCTATCATAGTCATAATGCCCTGTAAGCGCATATCCATGTCGTGAATTAACCGCTTGCCCTCCTCCTATGGATTGCATTTTCACGAAGTTAGTAAGAGTTCTTAATGACGGAGACCCTACTGCTGAAGACTGAGCTGTAAGGGTATTCAATTGAGATTTATAAGCCTCTTGAATAGCAGCAAAGTTAAAATTATTCAACTCTCCTAATTTAAAGCTATACTCTAAAATGTTTTGAACATTAAAATTAAAATATCTTCTAACTCCAGAAATTACAAGTCCATTATATGAATATCCATCTCCGTGAAGTGGATTTCTATATTGTTCTTCTTCTACATTAATATATTCTGGTGCAAACACAAATCTATAGTTCAAGTTTTTAATAATCTGATAGTTTACTTTCAAATTCGCAAAAACTCTCGTTGTCTGCGCTTGCATATTATTTAATGCTTGAACAGCTGCAGTATTATATAGTCCATTTGACAAAGAGTTACCCTCTCCAAAATTATAAGAACCATCAGCATTACGCAGTGCATCTGTAGGTCTCAAGAAATATTGTGCCATGATAGGGTTAGAGAATTTTCCTCCATCAGGCAACACCTTAGTTTTACCATAAGATGCTTGAATATCTGTTGTTATTGTTAGTTTATCTGTTGCACGGTAATCTACTTTTGAAGTAAATGCAAGTCTCTTAAATCCGGAGTTTTTAACTACACCTTCTTGATCAAAATAGTTCCCAGATAAGTAATATGAAATTCTGTCACTACCTCCTGACACACCCATATCAATATTTTGAGTATATGCCTGCTTGTTCTCCATTTCATTTCTGAGATCCGAAGAAGCCGTACTGTTCAAAACGCCGTTAATATCATCATCCGTAGTTGGAATTGAGCCAAATTTATTAATAAGAGCCGTACTAAGATAACTCTTATATTCTGCTGCTGTAAAGCCTCTATGCCCTTTCACAGCTCTATCACTAAAACCATGAGAGAAGTTTAAATTAAATCTTGGTTTTCCCTTTTTACCTGATTTTGTTGTAATAACAATTACTCCCGCTCCCGCATCCGCTCCATATACAGCAGTAGATGTAGCATCTTTTAATACTGTTAAGGTTTCTACATCATCCATGTTTAAATTTGCAAGTATATTTGCGGTCGTAGTATTGGCTGTTAAATCTCCAGAGGCAACTCTAACTCCATCTATAACATAAATAGGAGACACTCCCCCATTTATAGATGTCACCCCCCTAACACGAATATTAGCAAAACCTCCAGGCTGCCCAGAAGCAACACCTGCTTGTACTCCAGTAAGCCTTCCTTGCAACATTTTATCAACAGAAGCAACAGGAACATTTTCTAATGACTTTGCCCCAAGAGTAGAAGTCGCTCCTGTTATTTCCTTCACAGACTGTTTTCTACCAAAGCCCACTAGTATTACCTCTTCTATTGCCTTCTCCTTAGAAGCAGTATCTTTTTTTGCTTCTTGCGCAACTAATGCCTGCCCTGTAAAGAACAAAACACCAGCTGTTAGAACTTTCAATTTCACATTCATATTATTAACAATTTTTAATATTTATCCTGCAAATGTGTTAAATTTATGACAAAAAAACAAATATTTTATATTTTTTATATTCACTATGATTATTTTGACCTAAAAAAAAATAAAATTTGTATTATTCTTAATTTTACAAAAAAATCATATTTAAAGTAGTTAATGCTGATATTTTTCACCAAAATTTATTATTATTAGAAAAATTTTCATTTGCAATAATTTTTATTATTTATAATTATTCTAAATAGCATTTGGTTTTTTACTAAAATTTATGAGGATTATATCTTTCTTCCTAAAATTTTCTAACTTTGCAGACAATGGATTTAGTTTTTTACATATATAACTTTTTACAAGAAAAAGATAAACAGGTGGAAATCCCAGAGTTAGGTGTTTTTTTCATCCAAGAAAAACATGCCGCACTAAATGAGGAAAAATCTAAAATATCCCCACCTGCTCAAATTATTTCTTTCAAGGAAAAAAAAGATGTTTTTGACCCATCTCTATCTCGTTTTATTGCAGAAAAAACGGGACTTAATCTCTTTATCGTGCAATCTCGGATAAAAGATACCATACAGGAATGGAAAGATAAATTATCCACAGAAGGAAGAATAGACCTCCAGCAGCTGGGCATATTTACTATGGTAAATGATGAAATAGTTTTAGAGAGCAGCTCTCCTTCTCTTTCGCCTAATTATTTTGGGTTAGAAGAAATATCTATTGAAAAGATTTCACCAATAGCACAAAAACCAGAAGAGAAAAAACAAAAAAATAATTCTTCCAGCAAAAATATTTTATGGCTGGTTTTAGCCGTTATTTTGGGTGCTTTAATATTTTTCGGAATCAAAAATAAAGATTTGATTTTAGGAAAAACTCCATCCAACAGCATTAAAGTAGAGGATAAACCAAAGCCCGCAACAGACACTATAAAAAACAGCAAAGATTCCATCATTATAGATAACATCACGGAATAATTTTAATAAAATTTAAATGAAAATCCTGCTTTTAGATAAAAATCATCCACTCATCACAGAACAACTCTCTGAAAAAGGTTTTGTTTTGGAGGAGGATTTTTCATCAAGTTATGAGCAGGTTTTAGAGAAAATCCATTTTTATCAAGGCATCATCATTCGAAGCCGAATTCCGCTGGATGCTCATTTTTTAGAAAAAGCAAAAAATCTAAAATTCATCGCACGAGTAGGCGCTGGAATGGAAAATATAGACACCACCAAAGCCCAAGAACTCGGCATAAAACTCATCAACTCTCCTGAAGGAAACAAAGATGCTGTAGCAGAGCATGTTATAGGAACACTTCTTGTGCTGATGAACCGCCTTTTTATTTCCTCCAATGAAGTCAAAAAGGGAATTTGGCTCAGAGAAGAAAACCGAGGCGAAGAAATTTTGGGCAAAACTTTCGGAATCATCGGTTACGGAAATATGGGAAAAGCTGTAGCCAAAAGACTTTCGGGATTTGGCTGTAAGACTATTTTCTACGATATCAAACCGAATCTTTCCGATGAATTTGCCACACAGGTAAGCCTGCAAGAGCTACAAGAAAACGCCGATATCCTCAGCCTTCACACGCCACTTACAGAGGATACGCTCTACATGATAGATGAGGAATTTATCTCAAAAATGAAGAAAAATTTCTACTTTATCAATACCGCAAGAGGCAAAAATCTAAAAACTTCTGCGCTGGTAAATGCTTTGAAATCCGGCAAAGTAAAAGGCGCTTGTCTGGATGTTTTGGAATACGAAAAAACTTCTTTTGAGAATTTGGAAACGAAAAACGAGGATTTGGAATATCTTCTAAATTCAGAAAAAGCCATCATAACGCCACACATCGCGGGCTGGACTCACGAAAGCAAAATAAAATTAGCCCAAGTCATCGTGGATAAAATATTGGCTTTCACTGCTGGAAATTAGCATCATTTAACATAGATTTAACGATATTTATTATTCATTTTTCTTGTTTTTATCCTATTTTGCGCGAAAATTTCAAAACAAAGATGAAAATAAATCTATCTCACATAGGATTTCTTGCATTTTTTCTATTTTTTTCGTGCTCAAAAAAAGAATCCACAACGACCACCAAAGGATATTATTCAGCCTCAAATCTTCCTAATTTCGGTAATGTAGATGTAGATAATGTCTTCAAGGGAGAAAAATTAAAACTGGAAAACGAGCAGAAAATCGTAAATTCCCTTAACCAATATTACGAAAACATTTGGAACAGCACCGATATGAGCGGTGGGGTTTTGGTAGCACACGGCGACAATATTCTTTTGGAAAAATACAAAGGCTTCGGCAGGGAGAATAACCAAATGCCTATTAACAAAGACACTCCGCTCCATTTGGCTTCTATAAGCAAACCCATCATCGCTATGGCAGTTTTAAAACTGGTGGAAGCGAAAAAAATCAGCCTTGAACAAAAAGTAAAATCCATTTTCCCGAATTTTCCGTATTCTGATGTAACGATTCAGCACCTGCTCACCCATCGCAGTGGACTACCTAAATACGAGCATTTCTTGGAAGAAAATGACATAAAACCTAAAAATAAATTCTTTACCAATCAAGAAATTTTTGACCTCGTTGCTAAACACAAACCAGAACTTGCCAGACAGACTGATACTGGTTTTATGTATAATAATTTCAACTATGCTATTCTGGCGCTTATCATTGAAAAAATGACTGGAAAAACCTATCCAGAAGCGATGAAAGAAATGGTTTTCGCGCCTTTAAAAATGAAAAATACTTTTGTTTTTGAAGAAAAACACATCAATTCCGCTTCGCAGTCTTTTTACCAAAGAAGCACTAGACTTTATCCTTTAAACGAATACGATTTGATTTATGGCGATAAAAATATCTACACCACTCCACGCGATTTGTTCAATTTTTCAAAAGCGATGTTTTCAAAGGATTTTCTCCCAAAAGAATTGATGGAAAAAGTTTTTGAGCCATACAGCAATGAGAAAAAAGGCGTGAACAACTACGGTCTTGGATTTAGACTAAAAGTATTTGATGAAGGGAAAAAACAGACCTATCACAACGGCTGGTGGCACGGCTCTAACACGGTTTTCATTCATCTGAGAGAATCTAAAACCACCATCATCGCACTGAGCAACAAATATTCCCGAAAAATATACGGAACCATGCTTCTTTCCACGCTATTCGAAGATTTTCCTTTTGAAATTGATAAAGTGATAAATCCAGATGCCGAAACTGCTGATTCCACAGAAGTTTTTGCAGAAGATACCGAAAGGGCAAAAACTCCAAAGAAGAAAGCAAAGAAAACCTCCGCGGACAGCCTAAAAGCGACAAAAACAGAGGAAACCATACAAAAAACTTCAGAATCTACAGAGGAGGAAGATTAAATTTAAAAAACTTATTTTTGTTTCATGAAAAAGATTTTCTTTGTTGCTATTTTTATAGTTCTTCTGAGCGCCTGTGCAAGAGTAGGCTCTCCCGAAGGCGGTGCGAAAGACACCACTCCACCTAAGTTCTTGAAATCCAATATAGATACGAGCAGAGTAAATGTTCCTACCAACACTAGGGAACTTCGGCTGTATTTTGATGAATATATTAACTTAAAGGAAACGAACAAAAATCTCATCATTTCGCCACCGATTAAAAAGATAAAAAAAATCATTCCTTCTAACCTTGCAAACAAATACATTTCCATAACATGGGATGAAGATTTGAAGGAAAACACGACTTATAATTTCAACTTTGGAAATGCCATCGTAGATAATAACGAGGGAAATGTGCTGCCTTATTTCAATTTTGCTTTTTCTACAGGAAAGGAGCTTGACAACCTATACATCAGCGGAACTATAACTGATGCCTTGCTCATCCCAGGAAAACCCTCCAAACACGGAATTGTAGTAGGACTCTATGCGGATAGTGCTGATTTCAAACAAAAACCAAACTACATCGCAAAAGCTGATGAAGACGGCTATTTTGAGCTAAACTACCTAAGCAGAGGGAAATACAGCATCATCGCTTTTGAAGATGAAAACGAAAACTCTGTATATGATGCGGGTAAAGAAAAAGTTGGTTTCTTAAAGGAAAAAATAGATTTAAGCCAAAATTTATCAGGGCTGAAAATGAAAATCTTCCCTTCTGAAAAAAGCATCAGATACAAAGAAACTACGCCTGTGAGCGGAGGAATGCTGATGGTTTTTGAAGGAAATCCAAAGAAAGTAGATGTAAAAAGCATCAGCAATGAACTTACTGATTATCAAGTAACTCACGCCGAAAAATCTGATTCTGTGATGGTCTGGGTAGGGAAACAAAACAAACTAAATAACAGAACCCTCACACCTCTAAAAATAAGCTATAATGCTGATGGTAAGGAAGATACTATTTCTGTTTCCTATAAAACCAACGAAAAAGATGAACTGACTTTAGCCAATAACAAAGGCGGGCAACTCCCTCCTGAAAAAGATTTTGTCATTACTGCTAATATGGCTTTGAAAGAGATAAATCCTGCTCTGTGGGCGCTGAAAAGCGACAGCATCAGCCAAAAATTTGAGGCAAGAATTTCTGAAAAAAATCCAAAGGAAATTACCATTTCATCGGACTTTAAAGCTGGAAAAAAATATTCACTCAGTATTCCGAAAGGAGGTGTTCAAGGGCATTATTTCCAAAATCCAAAGGCTTATATTTTTAATTTTGAAGCTGATAAAGCCGAAAATTATGGAAGTTTAACCCTAAAACTGGAGAACCAACCGAAGTCTTATTTCTGGATACAACTAATTGATAATGAAGGAAATATAAAATATTTTCAATATACAAATAAGAACGAAATCCGTTTTACGAGCCTTGACCCAGCCATTTATTACGCCAGAATTTTAGTGGATAATAATGGTAACAAATACTGGGATAAAGCCAATTTCTCTGAACAAAAATTCGCTGAAGAAGCCTTTGTTTTTGAAAAGAAACTCGAGGTGAGAAAATTGTGGGAAATCGTGGAAAATTGGGTTTTGGAATAAATTTTGTATCTTTATCAAAAAATTTTATGAAAAACCTTGTTTTATTGCTGTTCTTTACGGCATTCACAACAACATCTGCGCAATGTAATATTGAAGGAAAAACTACTTTAAACATCGGAGAAACAGCTAATTATGGCATAGCCAACGAATCGGCACAGTGCAAACAATGCCACCAATGGGCAATATCGGGAAATGCTGTTATTTTAAGCAGCGATCATAAACTCAATAATATCAGCATAAAAGCACTTTCGGCTGGAAGAGCAACCTTGTCTCTACAGTATTTCTCAAGTCATGATTTGGTAAAATGCACCAAAGAAATCAACATTACCGATGATAAAGCTCCTATTGTGAAAACAACTGAAAGTAACTGCGATGTTCCTTCTATAAGTTTCAAAGAAGTAAAGATTGATAATTCCACCATCGCTTTTTTCCCTGATTCCAAGGAAAACCTAAGCTACACATGGGAAGCCTTTTATGCAGATGGAAAACAGGAAACCTCTGCGGAGAAAGTCTCTCAATTCTCTATTAACGAACAAAATCCTATCATAAAAATACATGTGAAAGTTTTTGCTAAAAACTGTTACAAAATATTCGCGAAAACTTATGATGCCTCTTTCTGGAAATATTTTATAAAATAATCGCTGGAAAAATCCTGCTTCTTTTTTATGAAACTATACATCATCAGTGGGCTGGGTGCGGATAGAAGTGTATTTGAGTACATTAATTTTCCATCAGAAATGGAACTTCATTTCATAGATTGGCTCGTCCCAGAGCAGGATGAGGAATTTGACCATTATGTAAATAGAATGGCCGAAAGTATCAATCCTGATGAGGATTTTTGTCTGCTCGGCTACTCTTTTGGAGGAATTATCGTGCAGGAAATTCACAAAAAAATTCCAGCAAAAAAAGTCATTATCCTTGCCAGTATAAAATCGCCTTCGGGAAAATCCAAACTGATGGAAATAGGGAAACGCTCTAAGCTTTACAAAATAATCCCAACTTCGGCATTTAATGAAAAATCCTATAGTTTTTATTCTTTTGTAAGGCATCTTTTTGACCCAAAAAACCCAAAAGTTTTAAAATATTTTAAGGTCAGAAATCCTTATTATATCAAATGGAGCATAGAGAAAATCCTTGATTGGGAAGCGAAGGAAAATCCTGAAATCATACAAATATCCGCGGATAAAGATATCGTTTTTCCTATCAAAAACTCAAATCCGAACTATGTCATCAAAGGAGGAACTCACCTCTGCCCTGTGACAAAAGCAAAGGAAATTTCTGCTATTTTAGAAAAAGAATTTGGAGGATTATAAAGATTTTAAAATCAATAAAATGGTGAGTACAGAAAACAAAATGCCATCCCAAGAGTGGCTGGAAAAGTAAGTAAAATCTATTCTCGCTCCGCCTGTTTCTTTTAAAGAAATTTATTCTTTAATAGTTTTCCATTAAATCTAAAAAAATTCTCCTACAGATTTTCTGTGGAAGTTATTTTATTTCTGAATTTTCATAATTTTTCACTGCCCGCTCTAGTGTGTTTTTTATTCTCGTTTTCAGTCGATTTGGTTTGTGAACTGTGATATAATCACCAAAGCCTAAAATAACTCTTTCCAACTCAAAATTTAGCTGAACTCTTATCCTGAAATATGTTTCGCCATCTTTTTCTTCCAAAATCTCCTGCGTGTGATGAAATGGCTTGGTTTTCACATATTCTGCATGAATTCCTTTTATTGAGAAAACCACATTCTGCCCTCTTTGTTCTGATGATGTCGTCACACCTATCACTTCAGAGAAAAATCTATCGGCATTAAATTCCCGCTCCTGAAAAGGAATATTTTCCTCTATCTGTACACTTATTATCCTGTCAAGTGCAAGGTTCAGAAGCGTATCTCTATACCAACAGATGAGAAACCAGCGGTTATTATACTCCTTCAAAAGCTGTGGGAAAACAATGTATTTTTTTTCTTCCCTTGCCTTAAAACTTTTATAAACCAATCCCAATGTCTTCTTATTCAAAATCGCATTGTACAGAATATCAATATATTCCAGACCTTTGAGCCGTTCATTTTTATCTAAATGAATAATGGACCGCTGCTGCGCAGAATGCACCGTGTTTTCTAATTTTTGAATAACGCCATTCAAATCCTTAAACATAGAAAAATCCTTAAACTGCTTCAAAATCTGCACTGCATTGTTCATTGCTTTTAGGTCGTTTTCATTTACTGCTATGTTATGAATGCTGTATTCAGGGTCGCTGTATCGGTAGTATTTTCTGTCATAGACCTCTATGGGAGCTTCGTAGCCAAATTTCTCACTGCGCATATTCTGTATATCAAGCTGAATGGTTCTTTTGCTGACATAGGCTTCTTTCCCTTCAAATTCAAAAAGAGCCTCGGAACACTCCTCTATCAGATCCTCCAGCGTATATTTTTTATACTTATTTCTAAGGCATCTGTCAATGGTTTTGTAACGGATAAGGGCGTTTTTATTTGAAGACATTTTAATTTTTTTTTACAAAATTATCAAACTTTTTTAACTACGCAAAAAGATTGCGCTTTTGTGTATTTACTTTGCATCATCAAAATGAAACATCATGAAAGTTACAGGAAAAAATATTATCAACTGGGGATTCCGCCAAGGGAAATGGTTCGGGGAAGCCTTGAAGACCATCAATGAAAACGAATGGGAAGAAACTGAGATTTTAGAATACTTGGAGCAGTTCAGACTTCCAGACCCTATTCCACTGAAAAGAATTCCTGCTGATTTTGTGGTTAATATTCATCCTGAGAATGAATTAGAAGAAGATAATGTAAGCAAAGTAATCGCTACCATGAAGAAGCTGATGAAAACGCCGACCCTGGAAAAAGGAGCATTGATGCCTGATGCCTGCCCTACGGGTAAAGAAGGAATCATCCCTGTGGGAGGTGTAGTAGTCGCAAAAAACGCCATACACCCTGGGTTCCATTCAGCGGATATCTGCTGTTCTGTGATGCTTACTGATTTTGGGAAAATAGATCCTAAATTAGTTCTGGACGCCGCCCACGATTCTACTCATTTCGGGTATGGAGGCCGCCCAAGAGGTCAGCAGATAGCGATGAGCAAAGAACTTATAGAGGCTTTTGAAAAGAATTTATTCCTAAAAAAGCCCGAACTCATCAGCACAGCCAGAGACTGTATGGGAACGCAGGGAGATGGGAATCACTTCTTATTCATTGGGACTTCCATGAAGACAGGAAATACGATGATGGTCACCCACCACGGTTCCAGAGCTGTGGGCGCAGAACTCTACAAAATGGGACTAAAAACAGCCAACTACTTCCGTAGAGATATTTCGCCTGATACTTTGGAGGAAAATGCATGGATTCCTTTTGATACAGAAGAAGGACAAGCCTACTGGGAAGCGCTGCAAATCGTAAGACAATGGACAAAAGAAAATCATGAAGCGATTCATAATTTGACTTTGAAAAAACTTGGAGTAGAAATGCAGGATAGATTTTGGAACGAACATAATTTCGTTTTCCGAGATGGGGATTCGTTTTATCATGCCAAAGGTGCTACGCCTTTAGATGCTAAATTCCTTCCTGAGGATAATGAGCTAAGACTCATTCCGCTAAATATGGCAGAGCCTGTCCTCATTGTAAAAGGAACTACCAACGAGCGAAACATAGGATTTGCGCCACATGGAGCAGGGAGAAATTTTAGTAGAAACGAGCATAAAAGAAACAAAGCCCACCAGACAGATGAGGAAGTTTTTGCTGAGGAAACGGCTGGGCTGGATGTTAGATTTTTCTCTAATGAAATAGATATTTCGGAGTTGCCATCCGCCTACAAAAACGCACAAAATGTGAGAAAACAAATTTTAGAATACAACCTGTGCGAGATAGTAGACGAGGTCATCCCTTACGGATGTATCATGGCTGGAGATGTAGAAAAAAACGCTCCTTGGAAAAAAAAGAAGAAAAATAAAGAATTATAAATAACCGCCACCTATTAAAAATTGAAAATAGCCCAATAGGGAATTGCGGAGCATTTGATGCAGGGTTATTTTCTGGTAAGGTCTTCGGACTTGGGGGTTCGAGTCCCTCTTAATCAGCTGCTTTACACAGCCTAAAACAACAAAAGGAGCTGCGGAATTTCGGTTCATCAGGGATAAAGTCTGCAAAATAAAGGATACCGTACAATATTGATACTCAATTTATTTTCCCTTTATTCTTGTCAGCCGCTCCTTTTTAACTTTAAAAATTTAGAAAAAATGGGAATATTTACAAAAACTTACGAAGTGATGCCTTTTTACCAAGGTTTCCTTTTTAGAAACAATACTTTTGAAAAGCAATTAAATGCAGGTTTTCACGAAATTTATGATTGGAAAGATAGAACCAAACTCTATCAAATTCCTCAAAATTCGCGGCTAATCACCGTGACTAACCAAGAGATTTTGACCAAGGATAACATCGCCCTTAGATTTTCTTTTAATATTATCTATAAGGTGACTGATGGTCTTAAATTACTGGAAAACACCATAATAAACGAATACTACATCTTGAGCGATGCAGAGTATAAACTTCAAAATATAGTTCAAATTTATTTCAGAAAAATGATTTCCCAAATAGAGAGCGAAGCTTTGAACGAAAAAAGAGCCGAATGGATGGATTTAAAACCTGAGGAAATTCAAAGCAAAACGAGTGAATTCGGCGTGGAAATAGAAAATATCCAAATTCGGGATATTACTTTTCCGAAGAGTATTCAGGAATTATTTGCAAGGCATTTGGAAGCGAAAATAAGGGCAAAAGCTGATTTAGAAAACGCCAGAACGGCCGTAGCTACTGCCAGAGCCTTGAAAAACGCTTCTGAACTGATGAAAAATGATGAAAACATCAGATTCTTCCAAACCTTGGAAACTATTACGAAAATAGCCGAAAAAGGGAAACATACTTTTATGATTGGAGATATCCATCAGATTGCGAAGTAATTTCACACAAAAAAACAGCTCATTTTGAGCTGTTTTTTTGTGAAAAAATTTTATTTTTCTACTGCGAATGCCGATACTACAGTTTGTTTCTCATCCACAGCATTAGGATTAGAAACCGTAATTCCATATTCACCAGGTTCTAATGTCACTGATGGTGTTATGATGTAAGAACTTTTCCCATATCTCTTTGCTGAAAAAGATACATAATTCAAATTATTAGTCTTTGTAGTTCCAAATGTACTTGTAGATGCTACTTCAGCTCTACGGTATTTAGGCTTAGATTCAAATTTAAATATTTTAATAATTGCCAATGGGTCTGTGTTGTTATCAACTGCTCTTACAATGAATTTTACACTCTCTCCATTATTTAACTTAACTGTGGAACAACACCCCACAATTTGCAATTGTGTTCTGTATTTACCTATCCCTGTCAAGATTGCTCCAGTAGATAAAACTGAACGGCTTTGACTAATTTGTTTTTCCAAAGGTGCTGTTGTTTCATTTGCTCTTATTACAACAACCTCTCCAGCAAATTCTGGTTCTTCTACTTCTTGTGCAGTAGCCAATACTGAAGACAATACCACTCCTAAAAATAAAAATACTTTTTTCATAGTTTATAAATTATTTAGATTATTATTTTATAATATATTAAATATCTTCTTGAATTTTCATATTAAAGCAACTCAATAAAATTGGAGTTGCTTTTCGTTTTTATTAAAAATTAAGCATTCTCCAAAACATAGCTGAATACCAATGGTGCTACGATGGTAGCATCG
>CALHQK010000041.1 GCA_938037185.1 uncultured Riemerella sp. | reverse complement strand
CAACTCTTGGAGACATTGATGCTCTTGCAGAATTGAAAAAGAAAATGGACGGAGGTAAATAATACATCCCATTTCTAAATACAAAAAATCCCGCTTGCTAAACAGTAAGCGGGATTTTATTTTGTCTTTATATATAAGTATATTATTCTAAAATTTCTTGTAATTCCAGCCAGCGCATTTCGTGGGCTTCTAATTGGCTCGTGGTTTCTTCCAACTTCTGTGAAAGTTCAGAAATAATGTTGTAGTCCGTTTCGTTATTCAGCTTTTCTAAAATTTCATCTTGTTTTTTCTTTAAAACAGGCATTTCTTTTTCTATGTTTTCCAATTCTTTTTGCTCCTTGAAGCTGAGTTTTCTTTTAGAATTGGTATTTTTAGTTTGTTTTTCTTCTACAGGTTTAGCAGGTTCGCTTTTCTTGGTATTCTTGTTTTGGGCAAGTTGGTCTCTGTATTCAGTGAAAGAACCAATGAAATCCTTGATTTTTCCTTCGCCTTCGAAGACTAGCAAATGGTCTACAATTTTATCCATAAAATACCTGTCGTGCGAAACAATGATAAGGCAGCCCTGAAACTGCGCAAGAAAACTTTCCAGCACGGTAAGCGTAGGCAGGTCTAAATCATTAGTCGGCTCATCAAAAATGAGGAAATTTGGATTTTGGAAGAGGACAGAAATCAGATACAGTCTTCTTCTTTCGCCACCGCTTAGGTTAGAAATTGTGGTGTATTGTGTCTGTTCATTGAAAAGAAACATTTTCAAAAACTGTGATGCCGAGATACTTTTCCCGTTTGCAAGAGGATAATATTCCGCAATGTCTTTCATGAAATCTATCACGCGCTGGTCTTCCTTGTAGGTAAGTCCTTTTTGTGAAAAATACCCGAATTTGATGGTTTCGCCCACTTCTATTTCTCCGCTGTCGTAGGTTTCCAGACCTTGGATGATGTTCAGCAGGGTAGATTTTCCTACGCCGTTTTTTCCTATGATGCCTACCTTTTCGCCTCGCTGAAATTGATAGCTGAAATTATCCAAGATGATTTTATCACCAAATTTTTTATTGATGTTTCTCAACTCCAAAATCTTTTTGCCCAGCCTTTTCATCCCAAAATCCAGTTCTAATTCCTGCTTTTTGGTGTCCATTTTAGCGGTTTTCTCTGTTTCGTAGAAGGCTTCTATACGGCTTTTAGATTTGGTGGTTCTGGCTTTTGGTTGTCTGCGCATCCATTCCAGCTCCTTGCGGTAGAGGTTGTTGGCTTTGTCTATGGTGGCGTTTAGGTTTTCTTCCCTTATACTTTTGTTTTCCAAATATTGGGCATAGGCACCATGATGGACATAGAGTTTTTTGTCTTCTATTTCCCAGATGATGTCACACACACTATCAAGGAAATATCGGTCGTGTGTTACAAGAAGCAGGGTAACCATCGCTCTGGATAGGTATTGTTCCAGCCATTCCACCATATCTACATCTAGGTGGTTGGTAGGCTCATCCATGATGAGCAGCGTGTGCTTGTGTTCCACTCTCGTTTCTATCAGGAGTTTGGCGAGGGCTACGCGTTTTATCTGCCCACCAGAGAGGTTGTCCATTTTGGCGTTTAGGTCGGTTATTTTCAGCTGGGAGAGGATTTGTTTCATTTCGTTTTCCAGCCCCCATGCTTTTTGGTTTTCCATTTCTATGAACGCTCGCTCCATAAATTCTGAATCATCAGAAGTTAGTGATTTTTGGTAAGTTCTCAATGCCTGCATAGGTGGCGAATCTAAACTCATGATAAATTCTGTGATGGTCTGTCCGCTCTCAAAGTGTATTTCTTGGTCAAATAAAACCACCTGAATATCTTTATTGATGACCACTGTCCCGCTATCTGCAAAGTCTTTGCCCATTAGGATATTGAGCAAAGTAGTTTTTCCGCTTCCATTTTTGGCAACGATGGCGATTTTGTCCCCTTCATTGATATTGAAAGAAATATCCTCAAATAAAGTAACTATGCCATATGTTTTGGTAAGATTTTCTACGCTGATGTAATTCATTTCCCTAAAAAAGTTAATTTAAAGTCCTTCCTGTTTCACCCACCAAATATCGGGATTTTTCTTTTTCTGCACTACTTATTATTCTTCCTAATTCTGGGAATCATATTTTATAATATTTCATTTTGTTTCAATCCTTATTCTGCAACCACTTTATAATCAATATCGAAGAACTCAAAACCTATGATACCATTTTCTTCTATGGCTTGTTTTAGACGCTCGGAGCAGAGAATATCGGTATCATTGGCAGCTAAGTCATAATTTTCTGAATAACAAATCTTCTTTGTTATTAATTCCCTTTTTGTTTTTCTAAATTCTTCTTTGTTTGCAGCTAAAAATTCTTCTTTGTTTTTGAAATTAAGTAAAATATTTTCATCTGGAATAGAATAAAAACTTTTTTCATACTTCACATTTTGAAAATAATCTATCGGAAACTGAAAAATCCAGTATTTGAATTTTTCTTCTTTGTAGAGGAGCCGTGTTTCGTAGAAATGATATTTCGGAGCGATTCTGAATTTTTCTAAAAGCGATTTTAATTTATCCGAGATATACCAAAATGCACCACTTGGATACACCCCCATTCCACCATGTACATCTTGCAATCTCCATTCCCAAAATTTTCTTTTATCAAAACTCTGCAGGTGAAAATAATCAAAAACAGGAGCATCTTCTATGATTTCATCCTTTCTTATTCTGTCAAAATAAAACGCTCCATTAGGGACAAATTCCCCATTAGCGTGTCCTAAAACTTTGTTTTCTTCCTTAAAAATACCTTTATAATCTATTTTATAATATTTCATTTTGTTTGTATTTAAAAATCAACAATATCATTTACATCTTTATTTCCATTTTTTTCTTGTTTTTATATGTTTCGCGGTTATTTAGGTGGAGAGTCCCCTGTCATTTTGCATAGACAAAGATACTGTTTTCCGCAAGTTATTCTGAGCCAATATTTTTTTATTCGTGTTTTGAGCTTTCCCACTATCCAAAACTGAAGAAAATTCCTTATTTTTGCAACCTATTCTAAAATAGAAAATTATGTTTCAGAGTTTACAAGACAAATTAGATAAAGCACTGCACAACCTCTCTGGAAGAGGGAAAATCACAGAAATCAATGTAGCAGAAACGGTTAAAGAAATCCGCCGTGCCTTGGTGGATGCCGATGTAAACTACAAAGTAGCCAAAGACCTCACCAAAAGAGTGCAGGACAAAGCCATCGGGCAGAATGTCCTCACCTCGCTCACTCCTGGGCAGCTGATGACCAAAATCGTTCATGATGAGCTGGTGGAGCTCATGGGCGGCACGCAGGAAGGCATCAATCTGGCGGACAAACCGAGCATTATCCTCATCGCTGGGCTTCAGGGTTCAGGGAAAACCACTTTCTCTGGAAAACTTGCCAACTTCCTCAAAAAGAAAAAGAATAAAAACCCTCTACTAGTAGCCTGTGATGTCTACAGACCTGCGGCTATCGACCAGCTGGGAGTTCTCGGAGAACAGATAGGCGTGCCTGTTTATAAAGAACTAGAAAACAAAAATCCTGTTCAGATTTCACAAAACGCCATCGATTTCGCTAAACAAAACAAACACGATGTAGTGATCATAGACACCGCTGGGCGTTTGGCTATCGATGAAGAAATGATGAACGAAATCCGCAGTGTCCACCAGACTATAAAACCTTCTGAAACGCTCTTCGTAGTGGATTCCATGACAGGGCAGGATGCTGTAAATACAGCCAATGCCTTCAACGAGGTGCTGAACTACAACGGAGTAGTTCTTACCAAATTAGATGGTGATACCCGAGGCGGAGCGGCGCTTACGATTCGTTCCGTGGTTAATAAACCGATAAAATTCATCTCCACAGGAGAAAGAATGGATGCCTTGGATATTTTCTATCCAGATAGAATGGCGGACAGAATCCTCGGAATGGGAGATGTGGTTTCCTTGGTGGAAAGAGCCCAAGAGCAGTTCGATGAAGAAGAAGCAAAGAAACTCAACAAAAAAATTCAGAAAAACGAACTTGGTTTTGATGACTTCCTAAAACAACTTCAAATGATGAAGAAAATGGGAGGAATGAAAGACCTCATGGGTATGATACCAGGAATGGGAAAAGTAGCCCAAAATGTGGATATCAATGACGATACCTTCAAACATATAGAGGCGATGATACAGTCCATGACGCCAGAAGAAAGAAGAAGACCGAGCATCATCACCATGCCGAGAAGACAAAGAATAGCCAAAGGAAGCGGAAGAAAAGTAGAAGAAGTAACCGCTCTGATGAAGCAGTTTGAGCAGCTTGGCAAGACTATGAAGCTCCTGCAAAGCCCACAAGGCAAGCAGCTGATGTCTATGATGAGCAAAGGCGGCGGACTCCCAGGAATGGGCGGCGGAATGCCTTTCGGAGGAAAATAAACGAATAAAAGAAAATCCCTTCTGTGAGAGAAGGGATTTTTATTTTATTATTTCTACTTCTTTATAAATTTCATAACCGTATTAGAATTATTTATACGAATTAGATATATACCTCCTTTTAATCTTGATAAATCTACTTGATTATTAACAAATTTACCTTCTATAACAATATTACCTGTTGAGAAATCATATATTTGGAAGTAATAAGCATCATTCATGTTCCCCTCTATCATCAATATATTCTCTACTGGGTTCGGATATAATTTTAAATCATTATCCTTTTCCTGAACTTTTAATTTATCCTGATCATTACTGAAAAGTTTATTGTTTTTAGCTGCTATATATCTAGGAATTGGCATTCTAGGATAGGCTCCCTCCTGCTTACCCTCCAAAGTGTATTTTACTTTTACACATCTACAATTCATAGCAAAATAAGGATCAATATTATTATTAAAAGAATACATATGATTATTATTTCTATCTATAGTCATGCCAATAGGTCTTCCAGTATAATTAGACATAAAGCTACCAAGCCAAAAACCAGACATGTTACTATTTATACCATAATAGTTTTCAGAACTATTTCTCATTACTTCACGATATCCCCTTATCCCTGTAAAAGGATAATTTCCTACACTATACTCATTATGATTAAAATTAACTCCAATTATCACATTATTATTTTTTACAATACTTCCCTTTAGTTCTGTAATAATATTATGCCCATCTCCTATATAACTATTCTTTCTAGCCCACGGAGACATACCATAATCCCTTCTATTTGTTTTAGTTATAGCTGTTATATCTACATTTGTTACATCCGGTATTCTCCATCCTTCAGGACATGGATCAAAAGGAGATTTTTTATCACCCCTTCCCCATCTATCACTAGCCATATTTACTTCATCTACTAACCAATCTGTCCCATTATTATAAGTAGGTCTTATAGATGATGGCGGAATGAGTTTACTAGGAATCATATATATTAATGGGTTACTAACAGAGTAAGATAAATTTTTGCTTACTTTTTCTGATATTTTATCTGAAGACAATGCTGTAGAGTAAGTATTATAAGACTTAATATAATCTCCTATAGGACTATTATAAATACTTCCTGATAAAACTGAATATGTTATAGTTCCATTAGGGTGGACATTACCTAAATAAATATCATATACAGAACCATCTGGATTCGTAAAAGAAGGTATGGGATCTTTTCTTCCCCATTGGTATTGTAGTCCTCCCGATTTTTTTATTAAATTCTGTTCTTCTATACTAGGTTTATTTATATCCAATACAGTAGGAAAAGCACTTTCTGCTCCTAAATTTCTATCCATAAACTCTGTATCTAATACCTGCCCCTTATTTACATAATTTATATAGTTATAAGCAGTCTTATCAGGTTCATCTGTAACATATCTTATAGAATTAACTTCAGAGTCTGTTACCCAAATATGCCAACTCCAATACACAGGATTTTTAATACTACCATTATGTAATGTAACTACTGCATTACCTGTCTGATTTGGATTAATCCTTACCTTTATTGTAGTATTATCTATATCCTGCAAACTACGAGGGCTATGATTTGAGATACTTACCTGCTTAACGAGATCTATGTTTGTTGTCCATAAAACATTCACTCGTAAATTATTATAATTTATATTTTTTAATATAGACTTATTATTCAGATACTCACTTTGAACAGAAAAAGCTTTATTAATTGGTATTTCTATAATAGATTCTGACTTTTTCTTAACTATCTGATAAGAGTTGGGATTATCTATTCCTGATAAAAATGTTGGAAAAGAAATTTCATCCTTGAAATATTCTGTTGGAAAATTATAGTCATTAACTATATATAAAGGATCTTTTATACAACGGACTCCCATTGCATCAGAAGTCATATTATGATTCAAAGGATAATATTCAAATCTTCCTTGTACATTAGGGAAATTAGTGTCTGGAATGTCTGATTGATACATATCTGGAACTATTCTTAAAGCTCTTGCTGCAACAGCAGGAGATTTATTATCATACCACCTTGTCATAGTTGCTGTCCATAAATACACTTCATGCCCATCAGTATATCTTCCTCCCTGTGTAAATCTAGATAGTAAACCGGTTCCTGGAAAAACCCCCATATTATACCCCCCTACTGATGTCGCATCAACTCCCACAGAAGGATATACTTTCATTCCTTTCATATAAGAAGGTATATCTTTATCTGTTGGTTTTATAATATTACTCTTACTTTCTTTAAAACCAAAGTTCCATCTATCACTTCTAAAACCAAAAGGGCTAAAGTCTATTCTTATATCATCCTGATACCCCCAATTACCTCTATCCGCTACTAATACTGAAGGAACCCTCCAACCATTAGGGCAAGGATCATATGATGACTTATTTCTATAAGGGCTAGGGTTTCCATTATAACTTCGCGGCACTTTACCAGTACCTTTAGAGTTATCTGACCACAAATTAATCTCTGCCATACTTCCATTTGATATTGGCATCTTTCCAAACCAATTAACAGGTCCTTCCGGTTTTACATAATAAGCTTGATTATGAGAGTTATCTTCATTAACATAAATTAAACTCAATGGGTTTTGTACCGCTAATCTTATATTGTTTTTAGGACTCGATGAAGAAAAAGGCACATACTTAATAAGATTATCTAACTTCTTAACATTACTACTATTATAATTCAATGCATTATAATGTGTTACTCTCCCCACCGATCCAGAAACTTCATAGAAATCCATAACTTTACTATTTAAAGGAGGAATTGGATCCTTTCTCCCCCATTGATATAAAAGTCCATTGTTCCTGTTCCATCCTTCCTCTGTTAAACTATTAGATATTGCCCCGAGATTTCGATCCATCCAGCCCCACTCATTAGGTGGAATTACTTCTATTTTACCATCTTTCCTTTCTCTCGATGTCTGTTGATATGCCATATAAGTAGATCCATTACTTGGATCATCTGTTACCCATACATGCCATGACCAATAAATTGTACCATCTACCTTATACACAATTAACGCATTCCCTTTCTTAATCTTACTAACAGGAACTTTTATTTTAGCATTTTTACCTGAACCAATAATTTCTAATTTATAATCCTGTCCTGACTTTATTAAGCCATGAACATCTTCCCAATACACCTCTGCACTAGCAACACCAGAGGGTATTAGCTGCTCTCCCATATGACTGCCTTTCTCCCACATATCATAGGCTTTTTTTACCGGAATCAAAAGTCCACTATTAGGATTCGTAGGCTCAAAAATATAGCTATTTGGAGCCTTAGTATAATCCAATTCTTGCGCTCTTAGTAAGCATACTAATACTAACAAAACTAAAAAATTAACTTTTTTCATAAATTCATTATTTAAATTCACTTTACTAAGTTAATAAATATTTTAAAATCAAAACACGGGATAAATATGATTTAAATCATATTTATCCCGTGTTTATTAGAATTTAAAGGTATCTTCCTTAAAGGCTTTGTTTAGTTCTATTTTACTAAAAATCATCACATAGTCCGAATCCTTTTTTGACGAGGAAGCCTCTATACGAAACGGCATCAGGAGATTTCCTACTTTTTTGTAATCAGAATAAGTGATGGTCTCTCCCCTTTTTTCCTCTTTTAAAAGTAGATAAGACAACTTGTCAAAATAGTAAATGGTTTTATTCACATTTTTGGTAAGTTCTACTTTGAAAACTTCCTTATCTCCGAGTTTTTCCACCCCCAAAAGCTCCGCTGTGAAGCCCTTTTGTTCATAATTGATAAAATCCGTATCGAAGCTCTCTGGCTTATAATTTGGGTATTCTTGGAGTTTATTTACGGCGTAGTTCATAGCGTAGCCCTTTTTCCCATCATAGCCTTCTATGACCTGCTCTTTTTTCCCATTTACTACGATGGTTTTGGTCAGATTCGGTCTGGCTTGGTAGATTTTCACAGGATATTCCTCATTCACCCCCAAAATCACTTTGCCCTGAAGCAGGATAGTATTCAGAAGTTTCCACTGGACTAAACCTCCTGTATTTTGGATATTTTTATCAATAATCTGAGCCGCAGTCTGGGCAGAAAATATTTGCGCTAAAAACACCAAGGATATTAGACATATTTTTCTCATATTATTCTTTTATTGATTTTTTCTTAAAATTTCTCTTGCCTTTTCCAAATCCTCTGGAACATCTATCCCCACGCCTACGAAGTTGGTCTCTATCATCTTGATTTTCATGCCGTATTCCAGATAGCGGAGACATTCTATTTTTTCAGCAATTTCCAAAGGTTTCATCGGAAGTTTTGCAAAGTTAAGCAAAGCCTCCCGCCTAAAAGCATAAACGCCGATATGTTTAAAATATTTTACGCCCTTCTCTTCTCTCGGATATGGAATCACAGAACGGCTGAAATACAGCGCAAAACCATCTTTATCCGTAATTACTTTTACATTATTCGGGCTTTCTATTTCTTGTTTTTCTGTCAAATGAATTTTGAGTGATGCCAGAGAAATTTCCTTCTTGTCATCAGCCTCAAAAACCGAAATCAGCTGTTTCAGAGGTTCAGTTTTTAGGAAAGGTTCATCGCCTTGGACATTCACCACTATATCACAGTCTATGTTCTGCACAGCCTCTGCGATACGGTCGCTGCCTGTTTCGTGCTGACCTGTCATCAGGGCTTTTCCCCCTGCGTTTTTTATTTCATTAAAAATAATTTCTGAATCCGTAGCCACGAAAACCTCATCAAACAAGCCTGTTTCCACCACATTTTGGTAAGTAGTGGTAATGACAGTTTTCTCGCCCAAAAGCTGCATAAGCTTCCCTGGGAAACGGCTTGCCTCGTATCGAGCAGGGATAACGGCTATTATTTTATTTCTCATGTCTTCGTATTTTACACTGCCACAGGCGCTTTTATTCCTGGGTGAGGGTCATAGTTTTCTAAGGAAAAATCTTCGTAAGTAAAGCTGAAAATATCCTTTACTTCAGGGTTTATTTTCATTGTCGGGAGGGATTTTGGCTCGCGGAGGAGCTGTTTATTCACCTGCTCGAAATGATTATTATAAATGTGAACATCTCCGAAAGAATGGATATACTCGCCCACTTCCAATCCGCAGACCTGCGCCACCATCATGGTAAGCAGGGCATAACTGGCAATGTTAAACGGCACACCGAGGAACACATCCGCCGAACGCTGGTAAAGCTGTAAGGAGAGCTTCCCATCGGCTACATAAAACTGAAACAAAGCGTGGCAAGGCGCGAGAGCCATAGCAGGGATTTCAGCGGGATTCCATGCCGAAACGATGAGCCTGCGGCTGTCCGAATTGGTCTTAATCTGCTGGATGACCTCCGCTATCTGGTCTACTACCCTGCCATCTGCCCCTTTCCAGCTTCGCCACTGCGCCCCATAGACAGGCCCAAGGTTTCCATTCTCGTCCGCCCATTCGTCCCAGATGGTTACGCCATTGTCATTAAGGTATTTTATGTTGGTGTCGCCTTTTAAAAACCAAAGGAGTTCGTAGATGATGGATTTGAGGTGAACTTTCTTGGTGGTCACCAGCGGAAAACCCTTTGACAAATCATACCTGAGCTGATAGCCAAAGACACTCCTCGTTCCCGTTCCGGTGCGGTCGGTCTTATCCGTTCCGGTATCTAAAATATGCCTGAGTAGGTCTAAATAATTTTGCATAACGAATTTTTAAATAGCCAAATTTAGGTATTTTTTATGAAAAAGCAGCATTTAAAATAACCCTAACCGCCCATCCCTATCCTGCAATAGGTTCGGAGGCGAGTTGTCCTAACTTAGAGGTGGCTCATCCTAGCTCAAAGGTAGCTTGACCTAGCTCAGAGGCAGCTCAACCTAGCTTAAAGGTAGCTTAACCTAGCTTAGAGGTAGCTCAACCTTGCTCAAAGGTAGCTCGACCTAGCTCAGAGGTGGCTCGACCTAGCTCAAAGGTAGGTCGAGCCGGTTCAGAACCTATCGCAAACCCTATAAACAGGGAAAAAGCATGTTTTTTTGTCTTAAACCAAAAGAACGCTTAGTTTTTAGAAAAACCACGCTTTAAAAGTGCTTTTAAACAACTGAACTCCCCATTTCGGAATGAAATAAACACCTATAAGGCAGGTAACCATTACAGGAGAATAGGAGTGAGTAAAATAACTTATCAAAATGTGCCATACCAAGAAGAAACTCAGCCCTGCAAGATATAAAGCAAGCGCAATTTTTGTGGCTTTTTCGCTCTTTCGGCATAAAAAAGCAATGACCGCTGCCAAAGTAAGTTGCCCTATAGAAGCCCATA
>CALHQK010000040.1 GCA_938037185.1 uncultured Riemerella sp. | reverse complement strand
ACTACGCAAGAATGGCTGATAAAACCACAGGAAAAGTATAAAATATACGGAATGAGATATACTTCATCAGAAAGAATAATGGAGGAAAATGATGAAAATAGACACAAAGCAACCGTATATTTCTTAGCAACCGACCAAAGCGGTCAGCACTTTGTTTTAGATATAAATGGAAATCCTATTTTACCGAAGGAATAAGTATGATTTTTGTTAGAAAAACGAAAAAATATTTTATTCGTTTCTGAAAAAACCTTAATTTAGTTGGGTAATTTTTTAAGATAACAGATTAAAATAAAATATTATGAAAAAACTATTTTTTACATTCGGTTTATTCGTGGTTTCGCTTGTTTTTGGACAGATGGAAACTGTGAAATTTGATAGAAAACTAGTCTACGAACAGGATGCAGCCAATGGTAAAGAAGCTAGAAGGATTCTAGATGAATTGGGCACTTTGGAGTATTATCATTCCTCATCATATGGTATGCTGAGAATTAAACCTAAAATGGAAGATTATCCGTATGCTATCGGTAGTTACTATGTGTTTTTTGGGAAAAAATCTCCTTTCTGGACAACAATAGATCCAGTGGACAAAACCATAGCAATGAGTCCTCTAAGTATAGAAGATGTAGACATTAAGGTTGATTTCACTAAAACTAATAACAAAGGAAAAGTAGGAGGCGTTTCTTGTAACTACTACGATGGAGTTTTGAGTGAAGAAGAAAAAATTATTATGGAGGTCTGTGTGGATGAAGCCAGCAGTTATGACAATTTTAGTAAAGTATTCAGCGGAAATACCAAAAAAGGTCTGATACTTTCTATATCTATTAAAGAAAAGGGAGATAAGGTTACCTTTAATTTAGCTAAAAATGAACCTTTGAATTTATCTATGACTTTGGATACCAAGCAGATAGAAAAAGGTTTTGTTGAAAGAGAGAAAGAAGCAGCAGCAATAGCAACAGCAAGAGGAGAAGAAGAAGATGATTGCTCAGTGATTGATGCATCAGAAGAAGGCTATGCTGTTGATCCTTTGCTGAATGTATATAGTACGAATGCATATAAAAACAATGGTTTAGATAATGTAGCACTATTTTATCAGATTGTAGCTTTTGGCGACAATGAAGAAGATTATAAATTGGGAGAGGGCAGAAAAAAAACTATAGCGCTTCTGAAATTGAATTATAAATCAATCCTGAAAAACCATTTGAAAACCAAACATATAAGCAAGGAAGAGTATAAAAAGTTAATGAAATTCTTCCAAGAATATGTGAAAGAAGTAGAGGCGTTTGACCCTGAAAAAGCACCGAAGATAGAGGGAGCAACTGCTCTTGAACCAGAAGAATTTGAAGCGGAAGCAAGAGAATACCCTAAATACAATTCAGCCTACAAGACCATGCATATGGAGAAAAAACCGAGTTTGGCTCTTGATGACGCTTTGAAATTAGAAAACCTAAAACAAGCCATTCCGCAGTTCTGCAGCGATATCTATGGACAGGTTTCTGTTTTTGAAAACGAGGAATTACAGAAACAGTTGCTGCATTTTATGGGTCAGACATGTGATTTATACCTTTATCCAAAGGTGGATAATGTCTACTATGACGGCACGCTGGATGCGCTGCGAAGAAGTGTCTTGGAGATAGAAAAACTCCGCCCTTCACTATCCAAAAAAGATTTGAAAAATCTGCGCACACTTATAGAAAATTTGGATTAACATATTATGATATAGATAAAATATCTGAAAGATTTTGATAATAATTAAGAATAAAAAAGCAGCCAATTTGACTGCTTTTTTTAATTTGTTTGAAGGATATATTTAAAAACTTTCGGAGGTCTAAAATTTTGTAAATTGCACACAAAAATAAAGAATAAGAAATGAAAAGAATTTTATTAGCCATGATGCTTGGTATAGGTGTATTGGGTTTTGCACAGCCTAGTAGAGAAAAAACAAAGGAAATAATAAAAGAACAGATTGTAGATAAAATAAAAGGTTACAAACCTACAGACCTAATCCCATACTCCAAAGACGGCAAGAAATGGGCATTGATGGATGTGAAATCTAGAAAAATTCTTACAGATTTTATCTTAAATGAGCCCAGTATTTTTAATCCTGAATTAAATGTTAATATAAATGTAGGAGAACGGGAAAGGGTGATGAGTATCAATACAAAATATGATATTTCGCCATTTTTAGTAGTTTGCTCTATGAAAAGCGAAATTTTGGAAGTTAAAGAAACAGATGAACCTGGTTTTCAAGTAGATGAACAAGGAAGAATGACAGCCTATAATAAGGATTATGAA
>CALHQK010000039.1 GCA_938037185.1 uncultured Riemerella sp. | reverse complement strand
AATAATAACGCCATATGAAATATATCAAAGCCAAAGTAAATAAAATATTGTTAGTGGTATTATTATGTTTGTGTTTAGGTTGTGAGAAAAAGAGTGCATTGCCTCAAAATAACCCCATAAATAATGAACTGAATGATATAAGCATAGATGCATTACATGTTGTGGAAAATAATAATGATTTTTTAATCACTATAAAAATTGAAAATAAAAGCGATGAATACTACTGCATGATATATGATTATGAGGGAGATTTAGATAAAAGACCATATCCTAAAATAAAGAATGTAAATAAAGATGTGGTTGAAATCAGTTACTATCCTTTTTATAGTAAAATTGTAAGTAAACACCATGAGAAGCAAGAAGATAGAGATCCACCTGTAATATCATTAGATGATTTTATTTTTCTAATAATTAGTCCTCAAGAAAAAGAAGAAATTACATTCTCAATAAAATATGACTTATTGAAAAAATATGAAACAAAAAGATTAAAATTGTATTTCTCAAAATATAAAAAAGAAGATTCTTTAAAATCCAAATTTATAAGAATTTCTCCTACAAAAGATGCTATGTCATACTATAATTTTAAAGAGAAGTTAATAGAAATTAGGTAGTCTTCCATTGTGTTGGGTTTTATCCATATAAAAATTTATTAGTTAAATTAAAAAAATAATAACGCCATATGAAATATATCAAAGCCAAAGTAAATAAAATATTGTTAGTAGTATTGGCGATTGCATTAATAATATTACTACTAATATATGAAGAAAATCAAACTTATGAAAATAAGGGCGAAAGCCTTATAAATAAAATTGAAAATTTTAGAATAAAAAATAAAAGATTACCGAATACAGTATTAGAATTAGGAGAGAAAGAGCCAATGGACCAAGGTCCATATTATGAGAAAAAAGATAGTGTCAATTATATAATATATTTTAACATTGGTTTTGATGAAGCTAAAATATATTATTCTGAAACAAAAAAATGGGTGAATAAACCATAAAAATCAAGTGTATTAAAGAGGCTGGTTATTACTTTTGATATATGTAACAAATATAAAATTAGCAGGCAGATGAAAGATTTATTATTGGAGTGTATTTGTTACAATTTTACCTAAACTCTACACTCATGGAGAATATTAATAACTCTGCATATTGAAACAAGAAAAAAAAGTATATGAATAAAATAACAAAGATTAAAATAACAAAAGAAGAATATAAAAATATATCAAAATATACAGCAATACCAATAGGAATTGTTTTTCTTGAAGAGAAAAAAGTGGGTTATCTACAAGGAAATAAAGAAGATTTTGAAAAGTTATTAGATAAATTGTCTAATTATTTTGTTGAACATGGGATAGATAAAAAAGAGGAAATTAATGCAATAGGATATAATATAGAAAGGCTAATAGATAAATTGTCAATCATATATGATGAAAATTAAAAAGAGAGATTGGTGATTTTCCAAATGTATTTTTTATTCACAATAAAAAAATCTCCTCATCAAAACGATGAAGAGATTTTAGTTTAAATTTCTAACAACAATAAAAACTTTATTTCAAACTTAAAACAGCCAGTCGGTAGCCATCTAGCCCAAATCCAGAGATGACACCGCTGCAATGAGCCGCAGTTACTGATTTTTGTCTAAATTCTTCTCTCGTATAGATATTGCTGATGTGGACTTCTATTTTGGGTTTTTGAATGTTTTTGAGACAGTCTGCAATCGCATAAGAGTAATGAGTATAGGCGGCAGGATTGATGATAAGAGCTTCATAATCATCTTCTTGCAGCCTGTTGATGATTTCTCCTTCTACATTGGATTGGAAAAATAGAATTTCATCTTCGGGAAATTTTTCCTTTAGATTTTCTAAAAAATCAGCCATAGAAACCGTTCCATAGATTTCAGGCTCACGAGTTCCGAGGAGGTTTAGATTAGGACCATTGACGATTAGAATTTTCATACCTTTATTTTTTTTCTAAAGCTAAATCTACTACTTCTTTCATTGTTTTCACATAATGGATTTTTAAATCCTTGAAATAATCTCCTTTGATATCTTCCACATCTTTTCTGTTTTCCTCGCAGAGAATCACTTCTTTCACGCCTGAGCGAACCGCCGCCAAGAGTTTTTCCTTAATTCCTCCCACAGGAAGCACTTTTCCTCTCAGGGTGATTTCGCCTGTCATTGCCAGATGAGGTCTTACTTTTCGGTTGGTGTAGCTGGATACCATGGAGGTAAACATCGCGATTCCCGCAGAAGGGCCATCTTTCGGTGTAGCGCCTTCTGGGACATGGATGTGGATGTTTTTACTTTCTAAATCCTCAGCGTCTATTCCCAGTTCCTTATGTTTTGCTTTGATGTATTCCAACGCCAAAGTAGCACTTTCTTTCATCACTGTTCCTAGATTTCCTGTCATGCTGAGAGTTCCTTTTCCATTGGATAAAATACTCTCAATGAACAAAATATCTCCTCCCACACTTGTCCAAGCCAGACCTGTCACCACACCTGTTTCATTGGTGGTTTCAGAAACGGCTTTGCTCATAGGAACGCCTAAAATTTCATCAATTTTTTTAATGCTGATTTTAGGGTCGTATTCTTTATTCATCGTGATTTGTAGCGCCACCCAGCGGGCAATAGCCGCCAAGTTTTTTTCTAATCTTCTCACGCCGCTTTCCCTTGTGTGGGCTTCTATGATGTGTTTTAGTTCTTTTGAACCTAATTTTAATTCTTGCGGAGACAGCCCGTGTTCGTGGATTTGTTTTTTCAGCAGGTGTCTTTTAGCGATTTCTACTTTTTCCTCCAAAGTATATCCCGAAAGATTGATAATTTCCATTCGGTCAAGCAGCGCCCTTTGGATAGTAGAAAGGCTGTTGGCTGTGGCGATGAACATTACCTTTGATAAGTCATAGCCTATTTCTAAATAATTATCGTAAAAGCTGTTATTCTGTTCAGGGTCAAGGACTTCCAGCAGGGCAGAGGATGGGTCTCCGTGAGTTCCCGTGCCGAGCTTGTCTATCTCATCCAAAACGATGACAGGATTAGAAGTTCCAGCCTTTTTGATGGATTGGAGAATACGCCCAGCCATGGCGCCAATGTAGGTTTTTCTGTGTCCTCGTATCTCGCTTTCATCATGCAGACCGCCCAAAGAAAGGCGAATGTATTTTCTTCCCAAAGCATCTGCTACGGACTTTCCTAAGGAAGTTTTTCCCACACCAGGAGGCCCTACAAGGCAGAGAATAGGCGATTTCATATTGTTTTTAAGTTTAAGGACAGCCATGTGTTCCAGAACTCTTTTCTTGATGTCTTCCAGCCCAAAGTGGTCTCTATTGAGTACAGCCTCGGCTTTTGGAAGGTCAAAAGTATCTTTGGTATAATTTTCCCAAGGCAGGTCTGTGAAGAAATCTAGATAATTTCTCTGTACATTGTAGTCAGGCGAGTTCGGATTGTGTCTTTGCAGACGGTTGATTTCCTTATTGAAATGATTTTCTATTTCCTCACTCCATTTTATTTTTTTTGCTTTGGCTTTCAGCTCTTCTATATCGTTTTCTGTTCCTCCGCCCAGTTCTTCCTGAATGGTTTTAATCTGCTGATTTAGAAAATATTCCCTCTGATGTTTGTCTAATTCCTTAGTGGTTTTCTGATGGATTTTATTTCTTAATTCCAATTTTTTGAAATCTTCCTGCAGGAGTTCATAGCATTTTCTTGCACGAATGGAAAGGCTTTTTTCTTCCAGCAGTTTTTGTTTATTTACTGTTGAAAAATTACCATTCACGCAGATGAAATTCAGCAAATCTTCTGCTCCTTCTATGTTTTTAATAGCGAAATTAGCAGCGTTAGGAATGTTCGGGTCAAGCTCTATTATTTTTACTGCTAAATCTTTGATGTTGTCTATCAGCGCATAAAATTCCTCTTTGTTCTTCGGCGAAGAATCCCTCATTTTTTGTATTTCTGCTCTGAAAAACGGCTCTGTGGAAATGTAGTTTTTCACACGGAAACGGTGCACACCACGAGTGATGGCGGTGATATTTCCATTAGGAAGTTTGATGATTTTGATAATCCTTGAAATCGTCCCTATGGAGTTCAAATCACCAATTTTTGGCGTTTCTACATCAGAGTTTTTCTGACAGATGACACCTATGTATTCCTTATTATTATAGGCTTCTTCCAGTAGTTTTATAGACTTTCCTCTTCCAGCAGTGATGGGAATCACCACATTAGGAAACATCACCATATTTTTCACAGGCAAAATAGGAAAAGACTCTTGCTCTTCGTTTGGCTGTTCGTTTTTATCGTGAATTTCTTCGGTTATAACACTGAAACCTTCATCCATAAGATTTTCAAAAGAAATATCTTCTAATTCTATCATAATTTATACTATAAAAATAGCTGACAAATTGTCGTTTTTTAATTCGTTGATTATTACCCCCCTTTATAAAAAGACTTAATTTAAAGGGGTCATATATTGCACAATTCTTGTGCCAATAATTTTCTATGCCAAAATTTCCTGTTTAAAAATAAAAAAATCCCCTTCAAAATATATTCTGGAAGAGGATTGGGTTTTGTTTAAGGCTTTATTTTATCTACTCTCGCTTGGTGCCTTCCTCCTTCAAACTCAGTGTTTAGGAAAGTTTTCGCTATCTCTAATGCTTCTTCCTTGCTTACGAACCTTGCAGGAATGGCTACTACATTGGCATCATTATGTTGTCTTGCCAATGCCGCCACTTCGGTATTCCATGCTAGTGCAGCACGGATTCCATCGTGTTTGTTAGCTGCCATTTGCATTCCATTTCCGCTTCCGCAGATTAAAATTCCTAATTCGCAGTCTCCTTTCTCAATGGAAGAAGCAGCAGGATGTGCAAAGTCTGGATAATCAACACTTTCCTTGAAAAAAGCTCCAAAATCCACCATATTGAAATCTGCTTTTAGTTTTCTTTTTAAGAATTCTTTTGTTTCATGACCAGCATGGTCAGATGCTATCGCTATATTTTTCATAAATCAAAATTTTGTGCAAATTTATTATTTTACCAAGATTTTAGCATTATCATTTTTTATGATTTTTGTAATAGTTTATGCCGCAATCTAAGAATTTTTTGAAATCATCTTTCGGCATGTAGCCGGATACGGGTTTGTTAATTACTTTCCCATCAGGAGTGACAAGGACATAATGCGGCTGGGAATTATTATTAAAATTCACCTGCTGGAACATGCTCCATTTGTCACCGATGGTTTTTATTTTCTTTTTCTGTCCGCCGCCCATATCTATGCTGGTTTGTTCGTTTTCTGGGAGAAGTTCTTTGTCATCAATATAAACAGAAGCTAAAATCACTTCATTTTGGAGAAGTTCTAAAATATCTGGCTCTGTCCATACAAATTCTTCCATTTTTCGGCAGTTTTCACAGCCATATCCCGTAAAGTCTATCAAGACAGGTTTGTTTTCTTTCTGAGCGGTTTCTATCGCCTCAAAATAATCATGGATAGGATGTATTCCTAGAAAACCATCATTCTCATTATGCAGATAACTTATATTTATTGGAGGAAGAATACCGCTTAATAATTTTAATTTAGGTCTTTCGCTTGGAAACAGCCCTTGTATTAAATAGATTAAAAGGCCTATTCCTGCAATTCCGAATATTTTTCTCGGAGTAGATATTTTTTCATTTTTATTATCATGAGGAAATCTTATTTTTCCGAATAGATAAAGGGTAAGCCCAATAGTTATCAATATCCATATTCCAATGAAAAGTTCTCTTTTTAGTAAAAATGTTTTGGAAACAAGGTCAGCTTTTGATAAAAATTTAAGCGCCAGAGCTAGTTCTATAAATCCTAAAACGACCTTTATAGTGTTCATCCAAGCGCCTGATTTTGGCAAAGCTTGTAAAGCCTGAGGAAAAAGAGCCAGCAATCCAAAAATAACCGCCCACGCCAATCCAAAGCCGGCCAATGCATAAGTAAGCAATAGTGCCACATCACTTGCTCCGGTAACAACGCTTCCCAAAAGACTTCCCAAGATAGGGCCTGTACAGGAAAAAGATACAATGACCAAAGTTAAAGCCATGAAGAAAATTCCAACCAGTCCGCCAGCCTGCTCTGCTTTGGAAGATTTGTTTGCAATCCAGCTTGGGAGAGTGATTTCATAATACCCAAAGAAACTTAATGCAAAAAACAGAAAAACAGCAAAGAAAAATAAGTTTAACCAAATATTAGTAGATATTTCGTTAAAAATATTCCCCGAAACCCCATCAATAATATGAAAAGGAAGGCTTAATGCTACAAAAATCACAAAAATAAAGAAACCATACAGCAGGGCATCCCGTTTGCCTTTGGTCTTGTTGTCAGTTCCTTTTGTAAAGAAGGAAACCGTGAGAGGAATCATCGGAAAAACGCATGGAGTAAGAAGCGCAAGAAGTCCGCCGATAAAACCTAATATAAAAATCCAAAAATCATCCGAACTTTCCTCTTGTGCGGAAAAACCACAGTCTGTAAGCGGATTTTTGGCATCAAGGCTTTCTACTTTAATGCTATTTTCAATGCTTTTGGTTTCATTTGTAGATTTAGAAACGGCTGTGCTTTCTTCTTTGATTGCTTCCTGCGAAGGAATTTCGGCGGATTCTGAATTTTTGCCGGCGATGTTCTGCTCAAATTCTAAGGTGTTCGGCGCTAGACAAACTCTGTCATCGCAGGTTTGATATGTAATTTCTGCAATTACATTGGAAGGCTGAGCAGGATTTTTTAACTTGAATTTTTGTTTAAAAGCGACTGAATTAGAGTAATATACAATCCTTACGCCGAAAGCTTCAGAAAATTCATCTTCTTTTTTTCCGGCTTCTGTTACTTTTCCAACCAATTCAATATTTTTTCCTGAAACCTTCATTTCGGTAGGAATGCCGCTGTCTTCCGGAATGTCCTTAGAATAAATATGCCAGTTTTTTTCTAAATGAGCCGTTAGAACAGCTTCATATTCATTGTTTTTTAATTCGTTGATTTTCAGCTGAAATTTCACTGGGTCTTTTACCTGCGCGGAAATTCCTATTGATAGAAATGCAAATATTAGAACAAATAGTTTTTGTAGTAACTTCATTTTAGCTTTATCTTAATAGTATTTTTCGTTTCTTCATCGGGTAAAAACCTCCTGTCTTGCCTCATTGGAAGGACGCCCATTACCCTGTTTTCGGCATCACATAGAAGCCATATTTTTGATTTTGCGAAAATAGAAATTTTTTCATCTTTAAAAAATTTTGAGATTTTCTTTTTTCCGTTAAAGCCTTTCGGATAGAAGAAATCACCATCCTGTTTTCTCCTTATTTTCAGAGGAAAGCACAGTTTGTCTTTGTCAAAAATCCAAAAATCTGGATGAGCATCGGTGTAATTTTCTGTCCATTGGCTTAAATCAATTTGCGCCTCTTCATTGAGTATAATTTCTTCATTATCAATGTTTAATTTGTTTTTTTTGATAATCAGTTGATTTCTGTTAATCAGCAAAATGTTTTCTTCTGAATGGAAGATTTTTCCCGTTTCTGCCGCGAATATTTTTTTGATTTCATTTCGTTTATCAAAGCCGAATTTTTTGAGAATTTCAAATTGTGCAAATTCTGTTTCCAGAGAGAGCTTTTCTCTGTCCAAAATCCTTTCGTCAGAACTAATTTTAATGGTAATTTTGGCTAAAATTTCGTCCGTTTGCTGTTGAATGAAATCCTTGGTTTCTTTCAAAATCTGAATACTTTTAGAAAAATCCTGAAGAAAATAATGATTGATATTCAGTAAATTAGGGGTTATTATATTCCTAATTTTGTTTCTTAAATAATCATTTTTTTGATTCGAAACATCTTCTCGGAAAGGAATGCCGTTTTCTCCTGCAAAAGCATAGATTTCTTCTTTTGTAAAGCTCAGCAAAGGGCGGAGAATATTATTTTCTTTGGCAGGAATCCCGCACAATCCGTTTATTCCGCTGCCTCGCGAAAGGTTGATAAAAAAGGTTTCCAGCTGGTCGTTTAGATGGTGTGCGGTTATTAGGAAGTCTATGCTCTCCTTCTGCATGATTTCTGAAAAGAAATTGTAGCGCAAATCTCTAGCCCACAGCTGAATAGAGCCTTTGGGTTTATTGTCTTTTTCTGTCACTTTATAAAGATGAAAAGGAATGTTGTACTCGGAACAGAAATGCTCTACCAAGTATTGGTCGGCATCAGAATCTGCTCCCCGCAATCCGTAATTGATGTGGGCAACTTCGAAAGAAAAATCAAAAATTTCCTTATGAAATCTAAAAAGCTCCAAAAGCGCCATGGAATCTACTCCGCCACTTACCGCCAAAAGAAAACTCTTTTGTTCTGGAAACGGAAGAAGATGATGAAGTTCTTTCAAAAATTTTTCAGGAGAAAGCATTAGGCAAAAATAAAATTATTTTTCTAAATAAACATTATTGGTGTATTGTGTTGATAATAAGTTTAATAAAAGAAAATGAGTATTGATGGCTTGAAAATTGCTGTTAAAATTTTTATTAAAAATAAAAGGATTTAATCTAAAATTCTTAATTTTGAATTTGATTTACAGAGTTAATAACTAAATTTGTTTTAAAGATATGAAATTAATGAAAATGTTTGCCATTGGTGCAGTGGCTCTTATGGCAGTTTCTTGTGTGAGTAAAAAGGAATATGACGCCCTGAATCTCAACTACAAGCAGGCAATAGAAAATGTGGCGGAACGCCAAAGAGAAATTCAGGATTTGAAAGCCCAAAATTCGGCATTATTAAGTGAAAACAACCTTCTGAAAAGTCAGCACGATGCTCTTAAATCCTCACTGGATGCATGTCTTTCTAATACAGGAAAGTCTTCTGCGAATATTGATAAATTGGTGGGAGAAATAAATGCTTCTAATGCTTACATCAAGCAGCTTATTTCTACAAATGCGAAGAATGACAGTTTGAACTTGGCTTTATCTAACAAGTTGAAGCGTTCTTTGGATAATGTAGCAGACCAAGATGTTCAGGTAAAAGTATTGAAAGGAGTTGTGATGATTTCACTTTCTGATAAAATGCTTTATAAATCAGGGGATTATAATGTTCTTCCTGCTGCGCAAGAAGTTTTAGGCAAAGTAGCAAAAGTTATCAATGATTATGATAAATACTCTGTGTTGATAGAAGGAAATACGGATAATGTTCCTTTAAACTCATCTAATCTTCCAAAAGATAACTGGGATTTATCAGCATTGAGAGCTACAGCGGTTGCCAAAATACTACAAACTCAGTTTGGGGTAGATCCGTCCAGAATTACTGCGGGAGGACGAAGCGAATACAACCCTAAAACTACAAACATGAGTGTTTCTGGCAGAGCGGAAAACCGTAGAACAGAAATCATCATCATGCCTAAACTTGATGAGTTCATGAAGTTGATGGATATAGCTCCTGTGAAAAAATAGAATTTAACAAAAAACAATTAAAAAAAGCTTTAATAGTGTTTCTATTAAGGCTTTTTTTATTTTAAAATTTCTACTTTTGGAGAAAATTTGATGCATGAGTTTTTTTAGTGAATTAAGTCCTGAAATGGATTCTTATTTAGAGCAGAACTGCTCCCAAGAACCAGAAATTTTAAAACAGCTTAGAGAAGAAACCTACAAGGAAGTTTCTCAGCCACATATGATTTCTGGGATACAGCAAGGGCGGCTGCTCTCAATCATATCCAAAATGCTTTCGCCTAAAAACATTTTAGAATTAGGAACCTTCACGGGATATGCTACACTTTGTCTGGCAGAAGGGCTGATGGCAGAAGGGAAAATAATAACGCTTGATATTAACGAGGAGCTTTCTCCTCTTCCACGAAGATATTTTGCAGAAAGTAAATATTCGCATCAAATAGAATTTCGGTTGGAAGATGCGGTTGATTTTCTTAAGAATACAGAAGCGGTGTTTGATTTGGTTTTTATAGATGCCAATAAAAGCCGCTATGTAGAATATTTTCATTTAATCAAACCGAGATTGAAAAGCGGTTCCGTTGTCTTGTTTGACAATGTGCTGTGGTATGGGAAGGTTTTGGAGGAAAATCCGAAGAGCAGAATGACTAAAAAAATAAAAGAACTAAACGAAATAGTCTCCAAAGATGATGATTTTGAAAATGTAATCTTACCTTTGCGAGACGGAATCAATCTTTTACGAAAGAAATAAAAACATTTAATCACAATGAATAAAGCAATAACCAATGTATCCGTAGCACCTGTCCGCGCCGAGAATTCGGATAAGGCAGAAATGGTTACTCAGCTGCTTTTTGGCGAGAGTGTGGAGATTTTAGAAACAGCGGGAAACTGGGCGAAAATAAAAACAGATTATGATGGCTATGAAGGCTGGGTGGATCCCAAACAGATTTCTCCTATTTCAGAGGAGGAATTTTCTAGAAGACAAGTGAAAATTCTCAGTGATAATTTTTCTTTTTACACTATAAAAGACCAAAAAATGCTTCTTTCGGCAGGTTCGGAATGCGAAAATTTAGACCAGCAGAATACACAAAAAAGCATATCCGAAATCGCTAAGGATTTCCTGAATATTCCTTATTTATGGGGCGGAAGAAGTTTCTTTGGGATAGACTGCAGTGGCTTCACACAATTGGTTTATAAAATAAAAGACATAAAGTTGCCCAGAGATGCCTACCAACAGGCGGAATGCGGTTTTGTTTTAGATTTTATAGAAGAAGCCGAGCCAGGGGATTTGGCCTTTTTTGAGAATGAAGAAGGAAGAATTATTCATGTTGGGATAATGCTTGATAACCAGAAGATTATCCATGCTCATGGAAAGGTGAGAATAGACCAGCTGGATTCTGTCGGGATTTTTAATAAAGACCAAAACAAACATACTCACAGGCTTCGGTTCATTAAAAGAATTAATTAATGAGTATTTTTTATAAAATTTTTGTTTCTTTTCTCGTTTTTGGGATGAGAGTTGGGGCGGTTTTCATTTCTAAAATCCGAAAAGGCGTGGAAGGAAGGAGAAAGAGTTTCTCAATCGTTCAAGAGAAACTAAAAAACCAGAAAGTAATTTGGATGCATGCTTCCAGTCTCGGCGAATATGAGCAGGGTTTTCCTGTTTTAGAAAAACTAAAAAACGAATATCCAGATTATAAAATTTTAGTGACTTTTTTTTCTCCATCTGGCTACGAAAATGTAGTCAAAAAGCAGAATATTGCTGATGCAGTGTGCTACCTTCCTTTTGATGAAGAAAGGAAAATTAATCAATTCATTTCTTTGTTTGATACAAAAATTTTTTTCACAATAAAATATGATTTTTGGTATTATCTGCTGAAAGGACTTCACAAACAGGGAGTTAAAATATTTGCTGTTTCGGCGTTGTTTTATGAAAAACAAGTGTTTTTTAAACCTTGGGGAAAATGGTTTGTTCGTAATTTGAAAGAAAATATAGACTGGTTTTTCCATCAAACCAGCCACTCAATGCAGTTGGCCAAGGAAATAGGACTGGTAAAATCTTCTGTTTCTGGAGATACCCGTTTTGACCGAGTGAGACAAATTCGCGAGCAGAGTATTTTTATTCCTTTTATTGATGAGTTTAAGGGAGATAAAAAACTTGTTGTCTTTGGAAGTTCTTGGGAATCCGAAGAAAATATAGCGAAGATGATTTGTGAAAACACATTAGATGTCAAAATAATCATCGCGCCTCACAACTTGAAAAGAGTGGAATCATTAAAAAATATTTTCCCTGAGGCTTTACTTTACTCAGAAATAAGCAGTTATCCTTCGGCTGAGATACAAAAATCAAGAATATTGATTGTTGATTCTATCGGGCTACTCTCTAAACTATATTCGTACGGAGATGTAGCCGTCATAGGCGGTGGTTTTCATTCGGCTGGGCTGCATAATATCTTGGAGGCAGCGGTTTTTGGTATTCCTGTAATTTTTGGTAATCATTACAGAAAAAATCCCGAAGCAGATGCTCTTATTTCTTGTGGAGGCGGCAGGTCTTTCCCCGATAAACATTCAGCGGCAGTGTTTGTTTTAAATTTAATTCAGAATAGAGAACTTTTAAATAAAATGTCTCAAAATGCAGAAAAATTTATTTTTTCTCAACCCAATGCTTCCCAGATTGTCATCGATAAGATTTTGGAACTGATGGAAAAATAAAATATATTTTTGTATATTTGGTTTGTAATTTTTTAATTTTGAAAATATGAATAATAAAGGTTGTTTTGGAATAGGTACAGCGGGATTGGTTGCTATTGGGCTTTTTGTATTGATAGGCTTGTGGGGAGCAAGCAAGTATAATACCTTGGTTACTGAAAATAACGAGGTTTTGAGCAAATGGTCTAATGTGGAAACTGTTTATCAGAAGAGGGCAAACCTTATCCCAAATCTGC
>CALHQK010000038.1 GCA_938037185.1 uncultured Riemerella sp. | reverse complement strand
AGAAAGTTTTTTTGAACTGACAAAATATTTTTGAACTTTTTTTGAAAATATTTTTTTAAATCGCTCATTATCAACTTAAAAACTTCCGCTCCCCTGAACACCCTCCTGTGGAGAACTCAGACCGCAAAAATAATTATCTTAATATTACTAAGCAAGTTCTTCCGTAACTTTTTTTATACTTAAACATATAACTTGATGATTTACAACTCGAAGAATTTAAGGTAGGTTTCCTATTTACCAGTCTGCAGTGTATTTCTTCCATTCTTCAGGAATTCTTTCATCAGATTTTTTATAAACGAAACATAGCGATTCTGAAGATTCAGAAAAGAACACTTTCTGAAATCTTCATAAATAAATATAATCTCCCTCTACTTTTAATCTATATGAATATATAACTCCGCTTCTATCCGAAGATAATCCAAATTTATCAATAAACATCTTTTCATTTCTTATATAAAACACGCCTCTGTCTCCTGACTTTTCGGGATTGGGTTCTAAATAATCCATGAACCTCACTGCACCATTATTATAAAATTGAATATAATATGCTCCTAAAACTGATGATTCTCTAGTCCGTTCAAAATTTTTATCGCAATAACCGACAGCTACTAAATCATATATATAATTAGTATCTATTTCTTTTGGCAGATTTCTGTTTTTTCGGTTAAATATTTTGTTATTTGTGGGAACTTGGGTCATTTTATCTTGTAAATATCTCTTCCCAATTATCTCACAAGAGGTAAATAATGTTAGGATTATTATTCCATATAATAATTTATCCTTTATCATTATATATGTTTTTAGAATTTTAACAATTACCCTTCTTTATTTAATTATAAAATCTGATAATATATGCATATCTCTTTTCGGGTAGTGTCTACTATTAGTATATCAAAATTTCTGTCATCATTCTCATCTACGACATATTTATAATATCCATTAGTAATATTTAAAAATTGTTTTGGTATTCCATTCGGAGGCAAATCCTCTTTAATTGGAAGTTTATTCAATTTAGTAAAACTATTGTCTAACTGGTCATATGTCAAAACAATCACTTTTTCTCCGTCTCCAATTGGCGCCCATTCTTCTTTTCTGTATTTTTCATCAATATTCATATTACTCATATTGACTCCAAATTCTCGTTCTATGGCAGAACTTTCTATTTTATGATTCGCATATACAACAATTCCTAAAATGATAATTCCAAAAGTAAAGATTATTCCAAGCTTTTTTATCATATTGTAAACTAGTACATTAAAAACTTATTTAATATTCAACTGATTCATTTTCAACCAATAAAAAGTCGCTTGGTAAGTTGATATCGTTTGGTTGGTTATATTTTTATCTACTTCTTTGTCTTTTAGCAGATGTTCTTCATAGAAAATATTTATTCCTGACTTTTGCTCTTTGTTTGGTGTCTCTTTCAGCTGATATTGTTTAATGTTTTTAATTGGTGAAATGATGGTCAGTTTATCATCTTTCACATATCCTAAATCCTGATAAGTTGCGATGTAAGCCCTCGGAACATAGTTTTCTGAAAACACATCCTGCCCTATGAATTTACTTTGATAAGTGAAATTCAGCAATCCGAAAAGCGTAGGCATCACATCTATCTGTGACATGAGGGTATTGAATTTCTGTGGCTTAACGAATTCTGGCGAGAAAATCATCCCTGGAATTCTATATTTATCCATAGGAAGCTCAGTTTTACCAGCACTCGATGCGCAGTGGTCTGAAACGATTACAAAAACAGTATTCTTATACCACGGCTGTTTTTCTGCCATTTGGAAGAATTTTTTGATGGAATAGTCTGTGTATTTCACTCCTCCATCTCGGGATTTGGCTGTCCCTGGGATATCTATCCTGCCTTCTGGATAGGTAAACGGCCTGTGATTACTTACCGTCATCCAATGATGAAAAAATGGTTTGCCCTTTTTAGCATCTTCGTTCATTGTTTCTATGGCTTTTTTCGCCATATCCTCATCACTCACTCCCCAAATATTCGCAAAAACAATTTCTTCTGGTTTAAAGTTATCCCTATCAACGATTTCATAACCATTCCCACCGAAAAAGTCTTTCATATTATCAAAATAACTGTACCCACCATAGAGATACTTAACATTATAACCTTTTGATTTAAAGACACTTCCCGTGGTGAATTTGTTTTTGTTATCTTTTCTTTTTACGATACTTTCCCCAGCAGTCGGCGGAATACAAAGCGTAAGCGCCTCCAAACCACGAACTGTTCTATTCCCCGTAGCATACAAATTAGTAAAAACAAGACTGTGCTGTGACAAACTATCCAAAAATGGCGTGATATTATCCTTGTTCCCATACATCGCCATGAATTCCGCAGAAAGACTCTCAACAGAAATAAGCACCACATTTTTCGTGATTTCTGCACTGTCTGATTTTATCATTCTCGGTAGTTTATCCGCGTGCAGTCGGCTAAGTTCTTCATTTAGCGCCTTTTGTGTATCCATCGTAGGATAAAAAACATCAAAATCCAAAACTTTATTATTGAACGCATCATAAAATTTGACCAGTCCATTTGCAGAAATTTCGTTTTGGAATATGTTTGAAGAATTTAATTTTATTTTAGACAAAACAAATACACTCGCAGACAGCAAAACTCCATAAGCCACAAACGAAAGCCCTTTAATAAAGATATTTGGCAAATCCAAAAGTCCTTTTCTTGTCTTGAGATAAACCCAAATAGTAAGCGCCAGCGAAACAATGAAAACCCCCGAAAACAAAGGAAGCACAGGATAACTTTCTAGAATATTCCCAATAACTTCATTGGTATAAATAAGATAATCTACCGCGATAAAATTATACCTCACCCCAAATTCATTATAGAAGAAATACTCGCTCACCGCATTGAAAACAATGGCTAAAACATAAAGGAAAATCGTGATGAAATACAATATATTTCTAAACTGAACCCTTCTTTTCGGAAAGAAAAACATCATCCCAAAGAGAAATGTTTTTAACCCTAAAAATGATAAAACTATCTCTGGAACTACGCCTCCGTACTGTCTCGCTATATTATTGGGAACCAACCATATATAAAGAAATAAACCTATAAATACGGATAAAATAATCTGTCCCCACGGTCTTTCATACTTTTGATTTGACAAGAAAAGCAGATAGATGTACAATATCGCACTTGCTATAATGAAGACAAAAATATCCGAAAGCAATCCCAAAGAAAACATTTTAACAACATCCAAAACACCAAATTCCGTAGTGGTTATCGGATGAAAGATAAAAACGCATCTTAATAGAAAAGAGATGATGATGTATATTATTCCTAAATAAACGAATGGTTTCAGTTTCATGAAATGTTTTTTATGAGTTGCTTAATTTTCTTTTAAAATCTATCATTTTCAAAGCTGTCACTCCTGCTTCAACACCTTTGTTCCCAAGATTTCCGCCGCTTCTCGCGATGGACTGCTCCTTATTATCATCTGTCAAAACACAGAAAATAGCCGGAACATCTGTTTGCGTGTTACAGTCCTTAATTCCCTGCGTCACCCCTGAACAAACATAATCAAAATGCGATGTCTCTCCGCGAATAACACAGCCGATAGCTATCACAGCATCAAACCGACCGCTCTTGCAGAGCTGCATCGCTGCAAAACTTAGCTCAAACGCACCAGGAACATAGTAAATTCTAATATTCTCTGGCTTTACGCCTTCTTTTTTCAGAACTTCTTCTGCCCCATCTCGGAGATTAAAAGTCACAAAATCATTCCACTCAGAAACCACAATGCCGATGGTAAAATCATCGGCATCTGTTATTTGGAGCGGCTTATAATCCGAAAGGTTTACTGTCGCCATTTTATTCTTTTTTATTTAAAAATATTTTACCATTTCTATGTACGCATCAGAAGCGCCACCATCATAGTCCTGATATTTTTCTTCTATCGTTGTGAAATATTTTTTAGCAACATCATTTTTCTTTAATGAAAGTGCCAGCATTCCAGCTTTTCTCGTGAAGTAATATGATGTATATTCATCATCCGAAGCAGAAATAGCTTTTTCAAACTGAGAAAGTGCATCATCATTTTTGTTCAGATTCACCATACAATCTCCCATTGCTCCGTGCTTCAGCGCCATCAATGTTTTGTTTTTAGAAGAAAACTGGTCTAATAGGTCATACGCTTTTTGGTAATTACCTTTATTAAACTCTATCAACCCTGCATTATAGGCTGAAAGTTTTCCTACATTGGTTTCAGAAAAATTTTCTGCAGTTCCTTTAAACCCTGGATTTGCTGTTTTCCCTCCCAAAGCCAAATCTTCTTTTCCTTCCACAAGATTTTTCTGAGCGGCAAGGTAAGCCTTCATAGCTTCCTCATTCTTTGGCTCTACCACAAAGTGCTGATAACCAAAATATCCCAAAACTCCCAAGACAACAACTCCAAAAGCCAAACCTATTTTTTTAGCATTTCTCTCAATGAATTTTTCTGAACGAACCACATTTTGGTCTAATTCCTGAAAAATTTCAACCGTTTCTTTTCCTTCTATTTCCTTTTTATTTGACATAGTTTCTACTAAGTTTAATCCGCAAATTTAAGATTTTCAGACTAATTTGCAAATTTTAATCAATATTCTAAAATTTTAAACACCTCTGCGCCCTCTATCTGTTCTAGTTTTTCTCTTCCTTTCAAGTCTTTCAACTCAATTAAAAAACTAAATTGTGCAACCTTTCCTCCCTGTCTCTGCACCAGCCTTGCCGCTGCTGCTGCCGTTCCGCCTGTCGCCAGAAGGTCGTCATGAACTAGAACCCTCTGCCCCTGCTGGATTTGGTCTGTCTTCATTTCTATTTCGGCAGTACCATATTCCAAATCATATTTTTCTGCGATGAATGGCGGAGGAAGTTTTCCTTTTTTTCTTATCAAAACAAATGGAACGCCGAGTTTCACTGCGATAGCGATACCGAAAATATAGCCACGACTCTCTATCCCACAGACTACATCCACTTTGCCTTTGCTGAATTTTACCATTTCATCGACAGCTTCCTCGTATAATTTAGGATTAAGGAAAATGGACGTAATGTCTTTAAACTGTATTCCTTCCTTTGGGAAGTCAGGAATGTTAGTTATTGTATTTTCTAATTTTGTGATTAGTTCTTGATTTGCCATAAAATATTTTAATTCTTTTGTTTTTCTGAGGAATTGATTTTGTAAGATGATATTTTCCATCCGTTTTCTGAGCGTTTCAAACCATAAGAAACATTGAGTAGCGTGGTATTTCCATCTTTATCAGTTACTTGATAAACGGCATCCACAGCTGCTTTTTTGTCCGTTACAGATTTTGTAGAAACACTTTTAATATTCAGGTTTTTCACCGTTCCGAAACCAGAATTAGGATTAGAGAACTTATCATAAGAACCCCAACTGGGATTGTCTGATACATCATAAGCCGCCTTTAAATTTTGGCTTCCTATATTGTTTAGGAATTTATTTATTACAACTTCTGGTTTCTCTATATTTACTGGTTTTTCTGGCTGTTCTTCTTTCGGAGTGGCATTTTCTGGTGTTTCTGCTGGTGTTTCTTCAGAAACTGATGCCGGCTTCAAGGCTCTGCTGTTGATGGAAACTCCCGCTTTCATGAACTGGTAAGTTTTCTTCGTAGTTTTTACGCTTACCTTTATATCTATGCTGGAATCAACGATTTTATCGGCAGGCAGCGAAGTCAGCTTCAAATAAAACCCTTTAAAATCATTCCCCGTCATTACATTCTTGGAAGTGAAGAGTTTATTTCCGTTGCTATAAATTTCCATCGTGGTTTGCAAAGCAGCATTTGAGAACTCCACAGGGTTTCCCTTGTCATCCATAAGTTTGGGAATGATTCTCAATGCTCTCGCCCCGCCGAGGCTGTCCAATTCCATCGGTTTTACTAAAATATCCAGCGAGGATGCCGTAATATCATTATAATCTCTTTCTGAGGCTGTGATGTTCTGGAAGATATCCATATCGCCCAAGGATGGAGGACCTGTACTTTCCCATTCTATATTATGTTTCTTTGCTGTTTCATCTGCAAGGGCAAATATCTCTGGTACTTTTTTCTGGTCTATCAATTTCGCTAAAGCCTCCAATCTCGGCAGGTCTCCTTCCCCTTCTACCGCATAGGTTTTCAGGATGTACAGCGCTTCATTGAACTTGGTCTGCTCCAATGTCGTGAGGGAAGACGCCATATCATTTACACTCGACTGAAAATTCTTTATGGAAGAACCATCCACCGAGTCCTTCTTACACGCCGCCAACATGAGCAACAAAGGCAGCAGTAAATAATATATCTGTTTCATGAGTAGAAATTTTACGCAAAAGTAAGAAAATACTTATAATCTTATTGAATTATCAAAACTATATTTTATATTTTTGTCAAAATTTTAGATTATGAAGAACATCCTGAAAGCTTATTTTATAGTCCTGCTTATCTGCTTTTCCGGCAGTGCAGGCGCCCAGATTGTCATCCAGAAAGACTCCATAGGAGAGGCGGAACTCACCATCGCGATGGACAAAAGAGTAAGCGACGAGCTGGCCGCTTTGGAAAACAAATGCAACAAGTCCGCCGCCGCGCCCAAAACAGGAAGCGTCCCTGCTGCCCCTTCCAAAAAGCTCTCCACCGCAGAAATCTGCAAGCAGAACCCAAGGATTTTAGGCTACAAAATACAAGTTGCCGTTGTCAAAAGCAAGGCCGAAGCAGATGAAATAGGCTTGGAATTCCGAAAAAAATTCCCTGCCATAAAGGTAGAAATAGATGCCTCGCTGAGACCTAATTATAAAGTGCTGGCGGGAAGTTTCTTCTCCAAGGAATCTGCCGCGCCAGACCTGAAAAAAGTCCGCGCAGAGTTCAAAGGTGCCACATCCGTGCAGTACAGAGTGTTCTGCGTGGAGGCCAAATAGCTCTCCGTTCTTTCCAATGAGACAGAAAAGCAGGAAAACCCCAGCGCCGAGATAGGACAGGGAAAATCCCAGCAAGGAAAAACACTATCCTATTTAGGATAAACAATTTCCAAGATAGGCGAAAGGTTTCCGAGATAGGACGAAGCGTATCCGAGATAGGATAAAGAGTTTCCGAGATAGGACAAGGCATATCCTAAATAGGATGAAGAATATCCTAGATAGGACGGAAGACCTCCGAGACAGGATAAAGAATATCCTTGAAAGGAATTCAATAAACAAGATAGGATATTAAATATCCTTTAAAGGATTTGGCTCTTCCTTGATGATTTTTTAATTTATTTACCTCTTAAATATTGTTATCATGAACAAATCTTACTCAGCACACATTACCGATGCCAAAGTAATGATAGATGCTCTACGAAACAACCATGGCAAAGTGACGAAGATAGACAACCCCTTCATCATGGAGATGGAACGCCTCCGCGAAGAAGTGGAAAAGCTCAACAGCGAACAGGAAAGGCTGAAAGCCGACCTGAAAAGCAAAACCGAAGAGCTTACCAACCGAATAAAAGAGCTGGATGAGAAATACACCTTCGCGAAAAAACGCGTAAAAGTGGATATCCCCCAGTCCGGCTGGAAGGAATTTGGCATTGATGCCAGCAAATAACGAAACGGAGACGATGGCAGCCATCGTCTCCGTTTTTATAACAAATCATCACAGCAAAATCTAATGCTTTACCACCAGCCTGAAACCCTCGCCATGCACATTGATGATTTCCACGCCCTCATCATCCCGAAGGAGCTTGCGGAGCTTGGCAATATACACATCCATACTTCTGGCGGTGAAATAGTTTTCTTTCTTCCAAATCTTTCTAAGGGCTAGTTCCCTCGGCATAAAATCATTTCTATGCACGCAGAGCAGATGGAGCAGGTCATTTTCCTTAGGAGAAAGCTTGTATTCTTTATCATGGACTTTGAGCTGTCTCAAAACCGAATCAAAATAAATATTGCTGAAACGGAAATACTCCTGTTCCTCCGTTTCCACCGTTACGCTGCGCTGTAAAATGGCTTTTATCTTGTATAAAAGGAGTTCGGTATCAAAGGGTTTGGTGATGTAGTCATCTGCGCCCAGCTGGTAACCGCGGAGAATATCTTCGCGCAGGTTCTTAGCCGTCAGGAAGATGATGGGCATGTTTTTGTTAATCTTTTTGACATCTTCGGCGAGAGAGAAACCATCTTTTTTCGGCATCATCACATCAAAGACACAAAGGTCAAAATCATTTTCCATAAATTCCTTCAGCCCCATTTCCCCATCGGTCGCCAGGGTTACATCATAATTATTTATCATCAGATAATCTTTCAGGACAGCCCCGAAACTTTGGTCGTCTTCTACCAGCAAAATTCTATTACTCATAATGTTTTTATTTTTGGTGTTAATAACTTAATTCATGGGAAGCTTTACAATGAAGGTGCTTCCCTGACCCTTTACAGATTCTACCAAAATCTGGCCGCCGTGCAGCTCTATGATTCTTTTGACATACGATAAACCGAGCCCCTGCCCCTTTACATTATGTATGTTTCCTGTTTCTTCGCGAAAGAACTTCTCAAAAATCTTCTTTTTGTTAGAGCTTTCCATCCCGATCCCCTTGTCGGAGATTTCTATCACATATTTATTGTTTTCGTTTCTGGTTTTTATCTTTATTTCTGGGTTTTCGGGAGAATATTTATTCGCGTTGTCCAGAAGGTTTATCAAGGCATTAGAAAGGTGGAACTCATCTATTTTTAGGTAATAGTTTTCGGCAGTAAATTCCTTGATGAGTTTTCCGTTTCTTTCCTCTACGATGAGCTGAAACGACTCGGAGAGCTTCTGGATAAGCTCACGGACATTGGTTTCTTTCAAGAAAAGCTGCATTTCATTCCGTTCTAGTTTAGACATGTTCAGGACATTCTCCACCTGCTTCTTCATTCTTATATTTTCCTGCTTTATCAGCTGGGCGTAGTACTTTACTTTCTCAGGGCTGGTGGCTATTTTGTCATTATTCAGCGAATCGGAAGCTACGGAAATCGTCGCCAGAGGAGTTTTGAACTCATGGGACATATTATTGATAAAGTCCGTTTTTACATCCGCTATTTTTTTCTGTCTCATCATGTAATTAACGGAAATAATGTAAATCCCCAAAATAGTAAGCAGCGATATTCCCATCCCGAAAAGCATGGGCATATTATTTTTTGCCAAAGAATAATCTTTATCCGGAAAGACCAAAACAAGAGTATAAAGCGTTCTGCCTTTGCTGTCCGTAAAGAGAGGATAGGAATACTGCGCCTTGTCCTTGTCTTCCGAAAATACTTTGCTTGCCACGGAGGTTATCTTATTGTCTTTATCAAAAACTCCGAACCCAAACCCTGCCGTTACGCCTTCCATGCGGAGTTCCCTTGTAAGCACCGAATCCAAGACCTTTTCATCCACGCGCTTTTCTATGGGAAGATTGGAGGCATTGAGTTTCGCAAATTCCTTGAGCTGGTAGGTGTTGTTCCTCACGGTGCGGTTTATTTCCGGAGTCAGTTTTTCTGGAGACTGCGGTTTTTTCCTGATGCTTATCAATCCCTCATCGGTGTACATCTTCATCAGTTCGAGGCTGTCTCCGCTCTGCGAGATAGGAATATTCTGGCTCTCGATGATTTTCTTGGAAAAAAGGATCTGCTTCTTTGTCGCCGAGTCTGTCACCTGCTGGATATAGGTTTCCGTAGCAGGCTGCTCTTTGGTAGAAATTACATTCTTCCCGAAATTCGGGTATTCTGTGTTGAGATATTTATCAATCTCTATCTCCGATATTTTCGCCGTGGAAGTTTCCAAAACAGAATGCACCCTATTAGAAAAATCCTGCTCCAGCGCACCGTAATACCTCTTGAGCCAATACAGCTGCAAGGAGACAAAGACCACCAGAGAGACCGTCATCGCGAAAGACAATATTAAAATGAAGCGATTATTCATTTACAGAAATTTTGTTAAAAATAGAATTTTGGTTAAACAAAAACAAATTCTATACCGCAAAGTTTAAAAATAATTTGTTAAACTGGAAATTTTTAACAAATTATTATGATTTTCCTTAGGACACCTCATCCAAAAGGTTTTCATCAATGAAATACTGGACGATTGCCTTTTTCATGAGTATTTTCTGTTCGTTGGGTTTTAGTTCCGGCAGGTCTTCCAGCTGGTCATACTGCGGCCAGCCGTCCTCGTCATAGCCGGTGAATTTGTAATAGCCGAACGGCTCTAATAACCTGCATACGGCGATGTGTATCAGGTTGATTTTATCATCTTTGGAAAACTCCTGCCAGCCGCTGCCCAGCTCCTGAATACCTATCAGGTAGAGGAGCATCTCCACGGGCGGGTTTGCTTCCATATCAAAGTTTTTTATGAAAAATTCTTCTACTTTCTTCCAAATTTCTACTTCATTCATTTCGTTTATCTTCTATTTTATGATGGTTTTTATTGGTTTTATTTTATTTTTATTAAAGGAAATTTATTATCCTTTCAAAGTATTAGTTTATCCTATGTAGGATATTGAATATCCTATCTTGTTTATTAAATTCCTTTCAAGGATATTCTCTATCCTATCTCGGAAACCTTTTGTCCTATTTAGGATACCTTCCATACTATCTTGGAAATTCTTTATCCTATCTCGTATATGCTTTGTCCTATCTTGGACACACCTCATCCTATTTAGGATATTCAATATCCTACATTGATTATTAAATAATCCATAAAGGATAAGCCCTTTCCTTGATGAAAATTAAAACACCCTACATTTCCCATCGTGTTTTAGAGGTGATTTTTAATTTTAATGATAAAGGAAATTTAAACTTTCTTTTCTAATTTGAGCAAAAATGCATACTCCAAAGCATCTTCCTTCAAACTCTCAAAACGCCCCGAAGCGCCGCCGTGCCCAGAGGTCATATCCGTTTTGAAAAGCAGAAGATTATTATCTGTTTTCAGCTCTCTCAGCTTGGCTGTCCATTTGGCAGGTTCCCAGTACTGCACTTGGCTGTCATGCAGTCCCGTAGTAATGAGGATATTAGGGTAATCCTTAGCTTCCACATTATCATAAGGAGAATAAGATTTCATATAATCATAATATTCCTTTTCGTTTGGATTTCCCCATTCATCATATTCTCCTGTGGTGAGCGGAATAGTCTCGTCCAGCATAGTGGTCACCACATCTACAAACGGCACCTGCGCGACGATGCCACAGAACAGCTCTGGTGCTTCATTCATCACAGCACCCATCAGAAGCCCTCCTGCACTTCCGCCCATAGCGTAGAGATGCTCTGGCGAAGTATAATTTTCTTTCACCAAAAATCTTGCTGCATCTATGAAATCATAAAAAGTATTTTTCTTGTGGAGCATTTTTCCATCTTCATACCACTCTCTCCCTAAATATTCTCCTCCTCTGATGTGAGCAATCGCATAAACAAAGCCTCTATCCAAAAGGGAAAGCCTCACGCTGGAAAACGCAGCATCCACAGTATGTCCATAGCTGCCATAGCCGTAGAGCAGGAGCGGAGTTACAGCGGATTTTTTCGTGTCTTTATGATAGACCAAAGAAATCGGAATGCTGGATTTCCCATCTTGGGAAGGCGCCCATATTCTTTCAGAAATATAGTTTCCGCTGTGGAACTTTCCGCCCAAAACTTCTTGCTGTTTTAGTAGTTTGGTGGTTTGGACTTTCATATTATACTCATAGGTAGAGTTTGGCGTAGTCATGGAGACATAGCCATAGCGTAAGGTTTCGGTATCAAACTCTAAATTTAATCCGATATAAGCGGTATAAGTAGGGTCATTAAAAGGCAAATACCATGATTTACCCGACTGGTTGTCAATGATTTTAATCTGAAGCAGACCTCTTTCTCTTTCTTCGAGAACCAAATAGTTTTTGAATATCTCAAAACCTTCCAAAAGCACTTCTTTTCTGTGTGGAATCAGCTCCTGCCAGTGTTCTTTTTCCGTCTGCGAAAGTGGAGTTTTCATCAGTTTGAAATTGGTGGCTTTTCCTTCATTGGTCAAAACATAAAAATCGTTCTGGTAATGTTCTACAGCATATTCTAAATTTTCTTCCCTTTTTTGGAAAAGTTTCCATTCCGCAAAAACATTATCTGCAGGGATAAATCTATGCTCATCCGAAATCGTAGAGGAACTCACGATAAAAATATACTCCAAAGATTTGGTTTTGAAAACACCTACATCAAAGGCTTCGTCTTTTTCATGGAAAATCAAAACATCTTCTTCCTGCGGTGTTCCTACCTTATGCCGAAAAACCTGAAACGCACGAAGGCTTTCATCTTTTCTGATGTAGAAAAAATGTTCATTATCATTCGCCCAGACTATTTTCCCTGTGGTGTTTTCTATCGCTTCCGAGAAGTTTTTTTCTTGTTTTAAATCCTTTATTCGGATGGTATAAATTCGCCTTCCTGTAATGTCTTCTGAATAGGCGAGAAGCGTATTGTCCAGCGAAACGGAAATTCCACCCACATCGTAGAAATCGTGGTTTTGAGCTAAGATATTTACATCGAGCAAAAGCTCTTCTTCGTTCTCTAATGATTGGTATTTTCTGTAAAAAACAGGATATTCTCCACCCTTGTGATAGCGGGTGATATACCAATATTGATTAAAGAAATAGGGCAGACTCTCATCATCTTCTTTGTAGCGGGATTTCATCTCTTGGAAAAGTTCCTCTTGGAGCCGCTCTGTGTCCTTCATGATGAAATTACAATAGGCATTTTCCTCCTCTAAATAGGCGATGACCTCTGGATTTTCTCTCTCATTGAGCCAGTAATAGTTGTCTATTCTCTGGTCTCCGTGTATAGTGAGTTTCTTTTCTATCTTTTTAGCTTGTGGTTGTTTCATAGGTTTTAACCTTTAAATGCGACAAAGATAGTGAAAGGTTTTTTTATTCTTGTTCTTTCGTTTTAACTACAATTGTCTACGAAATAATAAATGCTGGTCGCGGTGTGTAATCCACCAGCGACCATCTATCTTCTCATATTTCTCTTCGCAGCGGATAAATAATTCAACAATCTCATTCTTATCATATACTAAAAGTGTAGTGAGATAGACCGTACCCTTGGCATGGGTTTTATCTATAAAATCTACGACCTGCTGTCCTATCTGGTGGAAGGTCATCTTTGTTTTACGACTTTCTTTATATGATGTTATCATGTCTTCAACATTGTTGTACTTAGCATCGATTTTGCCATCTGTATAAAATCTCAATTGAATATTCTGGGCAAAGATATTACGGTAGTAATCTCTGTTGTCTTTGTTACTTTCTATGGCATAGCGGTCTACTAATTCGCGGATTTGAAGGCGGTCGCTAATCTCTTGTATAGACATGGTTTTTTGTGCTTTCGCACTTACAATTGTGGCAAATAATGCCATAATAATTAAAAGGTTACGCATATATTTAGTTTTAAATTTCACTATTAGTATTGGCTTACTTATCAAGATTTTGGTTAATTTTTATTATTGCTAATATTTCTGTTCATTGCTCAAATCTTTTAACCTATGTAAACTTCTCTTCCTATAACAAACCTTTTTTTATCTATATTTCTAAACATTTTTCTTTATTTAAGAAGAGGGATAATATTAGGTTTTTCTATTGATTATTTTTATTTATTGGATCTTGAGCAAAGATAAAGAATCTTAATTAGCTTTAATAAAAAGTTTATATTTCTTCTTTTTTATTTATAAAATGTAATGTATTTTTAATAAAATTTGTTTTTTTGAAAGATAATACCTTTATTTGTTGCATTATTTGTTTTTAGTTACTTCTTTTTTTAGTTTATTATTAACTTTTTTCTGTAAAAACTTATGAAATCAAAGCTGAATACTATTCTTACGGTTGGTTTTGCCTTGTTTGCGATGTTTTTTGGCGCTGGAAATCTTATTCTGCCTCCTTTTATAGGTTTGGAGACAGGAAGTGAATGGCTGATGGCATTGGCCGGCTTTTTTATCACGGCTATTATTGCTCCTTTTCTGGGGGTACTGATGGTAGCGAAAGCAGGTACAAACTTTACGGATTTAGGGCAGAAAACGCATCCGCTGCTCATTAAAATTCTTACTTTACTGGTTATTCTATGTATAGGTCCTTTGGTAGCTATTCCGCGCACTGCTGCTACGACATTTGAGGTTGGTATAGAACCTTCATTGCCAAGCTTATCAAAAAAGGTGTTTACTGTGATTTTCTTTGGATTAGTGCTGGCTCTTTCTCTTTCAAAGTCAAAGATTGTAGATATTATTGGTAAATTTTTAACGCCTTTTCTTTTGGTGGTTTTGGCTTTATTGATTGTATTGGGCATTTGGCAGGCACCTATTGCTGAAACACCTGCTACTCATACCTCTGCCGAGAGTTTTATTTTTGGTTTTACTGAAGGCTACCAGACTTTGGATGTACTTGCTTCGGTGATATTTGCGGGTATTATCATCAGGGCGGTAACGGACAAAGGTTATACTGAACGCCATGAGCGGACTTCTGTAACCTTTTTCGCAGGAGCTGTTTCTACCCTCTGTCTGCTGGCTATCTACGGAGGGCTTATTTATCTGGGAGCAGTAACTGATTATCCGCTGAGCAAACAAGTCTCCCGCACGGATTTACTACTGCATATTTCGCATTCTATATTAGGCCGCTGGGGGAGCATCAGTATTGCCATAGCGATTGCTTTGGCTTGTCTAACGACTGCTATTGCACTGACTTCGGCAGTTGGAGCTTTTTTTGAAGAATTGACTCAAAACTTTATTTCCTATAAGACAGGGGTGATAGCAAGCTCTCTTATTTCGGCTGTGCTTTCTATCAATAGTGTGGACAGCATTATAGATTATGCTATACATATCTTGCTATTTATCTACCCTATTGTTTTTACGCTTATTTTATATGTGCTTTTGTTTGAAAAGTTTGTGAGCAGACGGCTGCCTTACATTATGAGCATCTTGACCACGGCTTTGCTTTCACTTATTTCAAGTTTAAGGAATATGGGAACCGAAATGCACCATCTATACGACTGGAAGGAACATCTGCCGCTAAGCGATTACAACTTAGAATGGCTCCTCCCTTCATTTGTTGTCTTTGTGACAGCGGCTGTTTTTAGTAAGATTTTGGGTAAATTTCGTTTTTAAATTAGACTTAAAAGAAACTTCACACCTTGAATATCTGCTCCAAGGTGATGGTCTTTATTCCTTTTTGCTCTGTTTTGGCTAGTTTTATCATCTTTTGGGCTAATACAGCTGTGGATATCGGGCGGTATTTGCAGAACAGCCCTATTTTATTGAATAATTTGATGACTTTAAGGCTGAAATTCTCTCCTAAACGGCTGGAATCATTTCTCTCCAAAATAGATGGCTGTAAAATAAAAAGCCGGTCAAAAGGGAGTTTCTTTACAACATCTTCCAGCATGCCTTTCATTTTAGAGTAATATACAGCAGATTTTGCATCAGCTCCTGCTGAGGACACCAGCACAAAGGTTTTGACATGATTTTTACTGCAATTTTCCGCAAAATGTAGCGATAGTTACAGCGCCTTTTACACCAGCTTGTGCGATGATCTCGGCCTCTTTTTCGTGGTTTTTAGCATTTAGCACAGAGTGTGGGATGCCAACTTTTTTAAGCATCTCATGAAGCACTTCACTGCGCTCAATACTTGCAGTTCCCACAAGCACTGGCTGACCTTTCTCGTGAGCTTTTTTAACCTCATCAATAACTGCTTTAAATTTCTCATTTTGAGTTTTGTAGATAAGGTCGTTTTGATCGATTCTTTTAACTGGTAAATTTGTAGGGATCGAGATAACTTCAAGGTTGTAAATTTGAGAAAACTCAGTAGCCTCTGTCTGAGCCGTACCAGTCATACCTGCAAGCTTTTTATACATCCTAAAGTAGTTTTGATATGTTGTGTCGGCTAGCGTTTGGCTCTCTTCTTGAATTTTCACGCCCTCTTTTGCCTCGAGCGCTTGATGAAGCCCCTCGCTAAAGCGTCTACCTTCGCTTAGACGTCCAGTAAATTCATCAACAATGACTACCTCGCCATCTTTTACGACATAATGAACGTCTTTTTCAAAGAGATTGTGAGCTTTTAGGGCTTGATCTAGATGGTGACTTAGTATGGCATTTTCAAGGTTATATAAATTTTCAACACCAAATAACTTTTCAGCCTTGCTTATACCAGCTTCTGTGATCATTATCGTTCTATTTTTTTCATCTACTATGAAGTCGCCAGTTGGCTTTGATCCTGGCACGTTTGGATCAGCTGGAGTGCCTCTGGTAAGCTGTTTTGCGACTTGATCGGCTCTTATATAGCCATCAAGTGTGCGGTTTGTTGGACCTGATATTATAAGCGGTGTTCTAGCCTCATCTATCAAGATACTATCGACCTCGTCTACA
>CALHQK010000037.1:0-37500 GCA_938037185.1 uncultured Riemerella sp. | reverse complement strand
AGTGCAAAAGTATAAAGTTTTTTTGAACTGACAAAATATTTTTAAACTTTTTTGAAAATATTTTTTAAATCGCTCATTACCAACTAAAAAACTTCTGCTCTCCTAAATCCCCCTCTGTGGGAAATTCAGACCGCAAAAATAATTAACCCTCCCTTATAACGCAAATAATTATACATTTTTTTTATTCATCCACAACTAAAGCACTGATTTAGAATAGGAAAATTTTAGTAAAATTTGTTTAGAAAAACCTTTGACAATCTTTCTTTATCAAAATCCGTTAAATTAGAACCAGATGGCAAGCATAATCCATTAGTAAATAATGCCTCTGATACGGCTTTTCCATAATAGGGCGCATCAGAGAAAACAGGCTGCAGATGCATCGGCTTCCATAAAGGGCGTGTTTCTATATTTTCTTTTGCGAGAAATAAACGCAGTTTTTCGCTATTAAAACCAGTTTTTGTTTCATCAATAAGTATTGCAGAAAGCCAATGGTTAGAATATAAATCGGCATTTGGTTCTTCTAACAAAGTGATTCCTTCTATTTCCTTAAAAATTTCTTTATAAAATGTATGCATTTTACGACGGGCAATAATTCGCTGGGGAAGAACCTCCATCTGCCCTCGCCCAATACCTGCCGAAACATTATTCATCCGATAGTTGTAACCTATTTGAGAATGCTGATAATGAGGAGCATCATCCCGTGCTTGAGTAGAAAGAAATTTGGTTTGATTTTTCTCGGATTGGCTGTGGCTCACCAAAGCCCCGCCCCCTGAAGTGGTAATAATTTTATTTCCATTGAAAGAAAGCACACCAAACTTCCCAAAAGTGCCACACGCCTTCCCTTTATATGTAGAACCAAGCGACTCAGCAGCATCTTCAATGAGTGGAATGTCATATTTTTCGCAGACTGCCAACACTTCATCCACCTGAAAAGGCATTCCGTAAAGCGATACCGCAATCACGGCTTTGGGCTTCTTTCCTTTAGCAATGCGGTCTACAATAGCATTTTCTAAACTATGCGGGCAAATATTCCATGTTTCTGGTTCTGAATCTACAAAAACAGGGACAGCCCCTTGATAAACAATAGGATTTGCCGAAGCAGAGAAAGTCATGGACTGACAAATGACCTCATCCCCCGCCTGAACCCCACACTGCACCAACGCCAAATGCAAAGCTGCCGTGCCTGATGAAAGGGCAGAAACCCTAACATTACTGCCGAGAAACCGCTCCAAATCTTCCTCAAAGGCATTTATATTACTTCCCGTAGAGGCTACTTTATTTTCCTGAAAGGCAAGAGAAATATACTTCTGCTCCTCACCGGTAAAATGAGAAGAGGAGAGCCATATCTGAGATTTTTGATGCAAATTTCCCAATTTATTTAATAATTTTAATTATCGTTAAAAATATTATTTTGAAATACTCAATCACTGTTTTATTATTGATATACTTCATGTTATATTTTATTTTTTGAGGCATTATTTCCTCAATATAAGTTTTTTCTGGATTCAAGGACTTTCCGAGAATTTCATCCTCATTAATATATTCAATGGAGGCATAATCCGTTATCCCTGGCTTTACCGTTAATATTTTTAACTGCTCCTGATTATACATTTCCACATATTTTCTCACCTCCGGACGGGGACCGACAAAACTCATTTCTCCCTTCAATACATTGATGAGCTGAGGAAGTTCATCCAATTTATACTTGCGGAGAAAATATCCTGAATTGGTAATTCTCGGGTCTCGTTCTCCAATAGTTATAATTCCCATTTTTTCCGCATTTACTATCATTGTCCGGAATTTATAAATCCTAAAATTCCTTCCATCTTTCCCTACTCTGATTTGTCTAAAAAATATACTCCCCTGAGAGTCAAACTTTATCCAAACGGCCAATATTACGAATATTGGCAGCAAAAAAATCAATCCCAAAAGACTTAGCACTATATCCAAAAGGCGAATCAGCATATTAATTTTTTATTTTGTCTCCCTGTCCTTTTCCTCCAACTGTTGCTAAAATATAATAAAAATAATTTCTAATTGTCAAATCATTCAGCATTTCGGCATCTTTTTCTGCTAATTTTACAGGAGTAGACATGTCTATCTGGCTAATCTGAGCAAGTCCCGTAATACCTGGCAGATGGCTATACACCCCTCTTTTTTCGCGCTCTTGTATGAGTTCGGTCTGATTAAAAAGATTGGGTCTTGCCCCAACTAAACTCATATCACCCATCAAAACATTAAATAACTGGGGAAGTTCATCCAATTTTGTTTTGCGGAGGAAAGCTCCAAATCTTGTAATATCAGATGAATCTGCAAGGTGTGTTGCCACTGACTTTGCTTTTACATTCATTGTTCGGAATTTATACAAAATAAATGGTTTTTTATTTTTACCTACTCTTTCTTGTTTAAATATAGGCGAACCCGTATCAAACAACCCTATGACATACAAAACAACCATGACAGGAAGCAAAAATAATATCCCAAAAAAAGAAAAGAAGAAATCAAACAATCTTTTCATAATCAATTAATTTTAAATGACTTAATTGTTTTAACCAAGCCTTCCTCTGCGGACAAAGGAAGTTTTTCAATTCCAAGGGCTGATTTTATTTTATCATTAGAAACCACATAATTTTCAGTTAGTTTTCTTAATCTTTCCATATTAAGAGGCAGTTTCAGCCAATCTCCCAGCTTTGCAGCCCGTGTAATAAAATTTTGAGACAAAGCCCAAAAAACAGGTTTTCTATTTAATGTTTCTGCTATAATTTCAATCAATCTATTGGTAGAAACAGCTTGGTCATCCGCAAAATTATAAATTCCAGATGGAATATTCTTATTATTTATTATATTTATAATCAAATAATTAAGATTATCAACGCTTAAAAAAGACCTTTTATTCTCAAAACCAGCCAAAGGCCATGGAATTCCCTTTTTTACTATTTTATAAAGTAAATTCAGGTTTCCTTTATTTCCTTCTCCGTGAATCATGCAAGGGCGGACAACAAACAGGCGCTTCCCTTCTGGTAATTTTTGAGACAAAAGATATTGTTCCGCTGCCAATTTTGACCTGCCATAAGGCGTTTTTGGGTCTGAAACATGTTGTTCATCTAAAACTCCGCTTACCGTATCTGCTGCTGCTTTTACGGAGGAAAAATAAATAAAATCTTTAATATCAGAATTTAAAAATTCATTAAATAAATCTACCGTCAAATCGTGATTTATTTGGAAATATTCTTTTTCTTCGCTTTTGTTGTCAGTGTCATGGGCTTTTCCTGCAAGATGAATAAGAACATCAGCATTTTTATCCAAATCCCAGTCAGGATTTCGTAGAGAAAGCCCCTGCACTTCAAAATGATTATTTTTCAGATATTTAGATAAATTCTGACCAACAAATCCCGATATTCCTGTGATGACTATTTCCATCTATAATAAATCACTATATATTTCCAAATGTTTGGCAATAACATTTTTCACATCAAACTCATTTTCAGCCTTTTTGCGTGAGTTTTGCCCCATTTTGACAATCAAATCTTTATCATTGGCCAAAATTTCTATGGCTTCGGCTAATTTTTCACTAGAATGCACTGGCACTTTATAGCCGTTCACTTCTTCTTCTACGCACTCTCTACAGCCGACCGCATCAGTTGTAACAATAGCTCTCCCTACAGCACAGGCCTCCAAAAGAGATTTGGGCATTCCTTCTCTATACGAAGGAAGGACTACAATATGGCTGTTTTGATAAAAGCCAACCATATCTTTTTGATATCCAACCCATTCCACATATTCCCCATCGCTCCACTCTGATAGATATTCTGCTGGAACGCCTGCCTTATTGTCTTTATCTGCAAGTCCTGCTAAAATAAACTTTATTTTTCCTCTATATTTCTTTTTAAGAATTTCTGTTGCATTTCTAAGCTCTCTCACGCCTTTGTCCCAGAGCATTCTTGTCGGAAAAAGAATTTTTATTAAATCAAATTCAGGAAAAGGAGAATTACAAAATTTTTCTAAATCTACCCCCGCTCCTTTTATTTTTACAATTTTATTTTTTTCATTGATTACTCCTAAATTTCTGAGTTCCTGTTCATCATCATTATTTTGAAAAATAATCGTCAGCTGCTTTCTATTAAATGCATATTTCATCATGGCGGTCATTATCTTAGATATCAGGGATTTTCTCCCTGTGAAGTTATATCCCAGCCCGCTGATAGCATTTACAACTCCTTTTATACCAGCAAGTTTAGCAACAACAGAACCATATATCACAGGCTTCAATGTGATATGATGAACAACATCTGGTTTAATTTTTCTATAAAGCTGAAATATACGCCTTAAACTATTCCATTCTTCTCTAATATTCGTTCCTGAGCGAGACAACGGAAGATTGATAAAATGAATTCCTTTTTCCGTAATTTCTCCGCTTCTGCCAGTATCCGTGGATGCAACATAGACCTCCCAGCCTTCTTTTGCTGCTGCTTCCGCGATGCACAAGCGATGAGAAATAAAAAACCAATCTACATTTGCGACAAATAATAGTTTCTTCATACAATAATCAACCAACTAATTATCAATTCATTCTATTTAATCAAGAACTTTTTCATATTCCTGAATATAACTATTCACTGTATTTTTTATATCATATTTTTTTGACCTTTCAATACATTTAGAAACGACCTGATTATAATAATTTCTGTCTCTTTCCAGCTCCATTATTTTATCTGCCAAGTCCCTGCTGTCAGACTCTTTGAATAATATCCCAGCGCCACTAATCTGCGAAAGCCCTTTCACATCAGAGGCTATAAACGGCTTCCCTGATGCCATACCTTCTATAGAGGACAAAGATAATCCCTCGTAATGAGATGACAAAATAATATAATCTGCTATCTGAAAGTAGTCGCATACATTCTGTTTTATTCCAAGAAAAAGGACTTTGTCTTCTTTATTTAGTTCTTTAGCCAGATTTTTACATTTTTTCTGTGTTTTTCCTTCGCCTAAGAAAACTATTTTTACATTATCTGGTAAATATTGCAGAGCATTTATCACTGTCTCTTGGTCTTTCTGCTCCCTGAAAGCAGACACTTGGAGAAGCAGACAATCATCTTCCTGTAAATTTAGTTCTTTTTTTATGTTTATTATCGTCTCTTTATCACATTGATAATCATAAATTTGAGACAAATCAACTCCATTATCAATTACTACAAGCTTATTTTTAGGAAAGTTTTTAAGATAATCAACTAAAATACCATAAATCTCATCGGTTATACAAACAATTTTATCATATAAAGAGTATATATATTTATCAATAATAGAAAATATTTTCATATTCATTCTTCTATTATCCGTATTGTGTTCTGTATAAATAAGTTTAGGTCTTGCTTCCTTACTTATAAACAAATTATTAGCCAAAGCAGCATAATAGAATGGAGGAAACAAATGCACATGCACCACATCATATTTCTTCATTACTTTCGCCAGTTTATAGATAAGAATAGGATTATAAATACTGCCGAAACTCAAATCTATAATATTAATGCCCTTTTTCTGCGTATTTTCTTTAAATACATTATTTTTCCCATTTAGAAAAAGTAAATCGCATTCATGCCCTTTTTCCTTAATGAGCGGAATCATATCAGAAACCAATTTCTCTGCACCACCTAATGTTGTATCCGCTAAAACATGTAACACTTTCATTTTAAAACACTTTCTGTAATTTTAGTTATTCTTTCTGCAACTTTGTTCCAGCCAAAATTTTCGGATACTGCCATATTATTTTTTCGCATGTTATTATATAAATCTTTATCTTTCAATACCATACGAAGTTTTTCACTATAATCTTCCACCGAAAACCGATTAAGAACAAATCCATTTTCATTATTTTTAATAATATTTTGGATTCCGCCCGCATCCGAAGTTACGATAGGAAGCCCCCTAACCATGGCTTCAAGGATTGCTGTGGGAGTACCTTCTTCGAAAGAAGTTAATAAAAAACAAGATGACTTATCCAAAATCCCCCTAATTTCAGCGGCAGACATTGCCCCCAGCATTTTAATATTATCAAGCCCTAATTTCTGAATTTTATCTTTGATACTGCTATACAAAGGACCAAACCCAACGACAACAAAACTGAATTCCTTGTTATTCTTTGCCAAATCTACGACAAATTCTATATTTTTTTTGGGATTAATATTCGCGACTGTTACTACATCTATTTCTTTCTGCATCTCCCTTTCCTCAGGCGCTTCGAAAAATATCTGACTGACCCCGCTTGGCTGTACGGTAACTTCCTTATCTTTCATTAATGCCCTTATCTGGCTGCCCGCTTCATATCCAGTAGAAAAAACATGGTCTGCATTTTTCAGGAAATGAGACATTAACCTATTATAGAGCTTCTTGGGATGTAATTTGCCATGCATAGAGAACATGACTGCTTTTGCATCGGTTATTTTTTTTACAACTTTTGCAAAAACTAAAGAACTCCAATCCCCATGAATATGGATGACATCAAATTTTTCTCTTTTTTTTAGTAATTCAAACAAAACATTAAAATAAAATAAAAAAACGCCCACGAATGCCGGTTTTATCCTTCCGTAAGGGAAATTGCCTATTTTAACATCAAATTCTGACTGAGCCTCCCCCTCATTGATTTTTTTGTTGCAGAAGCAAAATTGATAGCCATTGAAAATAATCATAGGTTGTCTGTTTTAGCTGAGCAGCGGAAGATAAAATATATGTTTTTCCATACCTCCCGGCATCGGCGGATAGCGGTTGTATATCCTCAATATTCTCATTATAAGTCTCTTATTGCTTGTTTATAAATCTTAAATGCTTTTGACCATTCATATTTATTCACCGCATCGGAATGGGCATTTCGGGCAATTTTTTCTCTTAATTCTTCATTTTGTGTTATTTTCTCTATTTTATTTTTATATTCTTCTTTATCCAGAGGGTTGTTTATCAATATAGAATTTTCTTCATCAATCAGGATTCCCTCAATAGAGCCTACTTTTGTTGCTACAATCGGCATTCTCATTGCCATTGCCTCTATTATTGTTCTTGGAACCCCTTCTGTCACAGATGATTGTATATAAATATCCGAATTAACGACAATATCAATAAATTCGCTCTGGTTCAGCCATTGTATCAAGTTGATATTTTTGTGGGCTCCTATTCGTTCCTTATATTTATCAAAAAGATGTCCGCCTCCTATTAATGTCAGTTCATAGCCGTTTTCTATACAAAAATCTATCAAAAACTCGTAATTTTTTGCCTCTACAAATCTTCCCACAGAGACTATTTTCACAGGAGCGGATATGGTATAGTTTTCTTTTACTTTATTAAAAAGATTGATATTCACCCTGTTAGGGATTTCCACAATATTATTTCGTATGCCGTTCAGCCTGAGTTTCTCTGTCATTTTATGAGACAAAGAACGAATAATCTTCGCATTATTAAAAGTAATCCGCTGTATTTTATCTAATATTTTATCAATAAATTTTTTCTTTTCAAAATATCTGAAATATTCTTCTCCGTGAATTTCAGCCATATAAGGAATACCCAGTATTTTGGAATAAACGCATGCTGTAAAACCGCCATTTATAGGGCATTGGACAAGCATTTTATTTACTCTGTATTTCAGAATATAATAAATCATCACCCAGCTGCTGAAAACAAAAGACCATTGTTTTTCTGTAATCGCGGGGATTAAATGCAGATGCAGATTTCCCTCGGAATAATTTTCAAACCTATTTCCCTTTGAGCGGGCAAATACATGATATTCCTTAGTTCCTTCCGCCAGTTCTTTCCATATTTTTTTGGTGTGGTGGTCTTCCTGCAACGGAGGATATTGATTGGGAGAAATATGCAATAAAATATCATTATTCATGATTAAAAATCGTATTTTTATACATCAATGCTACATTTTCCGTGGAAAACCTGATGACATGGTTTCTATTTTCTTGGCTTAAATCTGTTTTGTTCTTTAATTGAGCTAATTCTACCATTTTAGCAGCAAAGGCATCTCTATCTTTTTTATCAACAATATATTCCTGTTGCCCGGCTGGCATAATGTCTTTGATTCCGCCGGCATCCGTGGTAACAACTGGCAATCCGACCGCCATAGCTTCAATAATTACCCTTGGAAAGCCTTCTGCCATCGTGGGATTGATAAAAATATCAGCAACGGAATAAAAATCCTGAATTACAGCATTGGGTTTTGAGCCTAATATTTTTACTTTTTCCGATAATTTTTTCAGCTCAATTTCCTTTTCTAATTTATCCTTATCCGAACCGCCACCAATGATGTAAAATTTATAATCTTCGGTATTATTATTTTTATAAAATTCTTTTATGATATAAGGCATATAAAACAATGTTTCCCTGACAGGCGATAGCCTATGCACAAACAAAATCACCTTTTCTTCTTTGGGAATGCCCAGTTTTTCTTTGTTTTTCTCTTTATCTGAGGAAATAAAAAAACGGCTGATGTCTATATCATTATACAGAATTATTATTTTATCGGCTTTTACATTATGTTTTATGTAATACTGCTTCATTGATTCCGGCCCTGTTACAAACCAAGTTGTAAAGGTTTTAATAAACCAAAACTTGGCTTCATCTATAAATAAGCGCAGTTTTGGTTTGTGCTTTCTGTCATACTCTAATACGGTGCCACTGTGCCAGTAATAAGTTTCTAATTTGGAAAAGAAACTATAAAAAATAGCTGGAATAATTGCATTTTGAGAAATTCTGATGAAAATTTTTCTGTATCCTTCCGAATATAATTTATTCAGCACTTTCAGGAATTTAAAACTACGAAGATATTTACTGCCCTTGGAAAGAGGATACATTTTAATATTAGGATTTCTAAAAACGGGAAGTTCATCGCTTTTTTCTATAATTAAAGCAATTTCTACGCCTGTATCTGCCAGTTTATCCAAGAAATTGATAACATGAAAATAGTGTTCATCCGATTTCTTAGAATAGTTATTCAAAACATAAATCAACCTATTACTCATCTTTCTTCTTTAGCAGTTTTTTATGTTTAAATCTTTCATAGACAGATGGGTTTTCTTCCTTTTCTAATTGTTTAAACCTCTCAATATTACGATATTTTATAAACTTAGCTGGATTTCCTCCCACAACGGCAAAAGGCTCTACATCTTTTACAACAACCGAACCTGCCGCGATAACCGCCCCTTTCCCAATAGTAACTCCTGGTAAGATAATACACCGGCGCCCTACCCAGACATAATCCTCTATTTTCACACTGCTGAGCCAGCATACATTATCAAAAGGAAGCGCCTGTAAATCAATATCATAATTATGATTTCGGCTGTAAATAATCACTTCTGGCGCAAAAATAACTCCATTCCCTATTTTTATCCCTCCTGCTGCATCAAAATCTGCCTTCGGGCCTATGCTTACATTATCTCCCAGCTCTATATTTTGCGGTGAAGAAAACACGGAATTCAAGTATCGATAAAGACAATTTCTGCCTTCTTTTTTAAACTTTATTTTTCTATATTTAATTTTCAGCAGAATTTCATATATTATTTTTCTTATGCTCATTTTATTATTTTTCCATTATAATTATTTTCTGCAATACTAAATTTGAAACTACAAATATTGACAGCACCGCCATTATATCCATATCATATAAATAATGACACAATACGGATAATAATACCGACACTAATATATAACTTATTTGGGATATATTAATCAACTTCATGTCAAAATTAGAAAGCATTTTCTGCCGAACCATTATAAATTTTGCGACAAACAAGAAGAAAAAACTTGCTATAATAGTCTCAGCTATAAGGATTTTCCCCAGCATGATATACATATAAACGATATTAAATAATATAAAACCTACCTGAAAAACAACTCCTATAAGAATGGATTTTGTAAATAACAAATCATAATCGTTCTTAATATTTTTTCTGCTTGTAAAATAAGATTCTATCACCCTGATTAACGAATTGAAAAAGGCGATTGATTTCGTAAATAAAGAAAATATCCCCAGCACTTCCTTAGAAATGAATAGATTAAAGATAATAATATCTATCTGCTCCTTACATACTTTTAATGAAGAACTAAAATAATATGGGATAAACAACCGAATATTAGACTTCATATAACCAACTAATCTTGAGATAGATACAAATTTGTCTCTACGAAAGAATTTTATCCTGTATAGATAAATGATGATGATGGACAACTGCGGAACAAGCTGCGAAACAAGTAAATCGTCAATTGTTTTCAGCTGACCAAAATAAAAAAATACGACAATCAAGAGGCATTTGGAAACTGCAATTATGGTTAAAAATTTATAATATTCCTTTAATAATCCCCTCGCCTGAAAATAGACATCAAAATAATTATTCCACGCTATCCCTACCGCATATGCGATAAGATACAGCAAACTAACCTCTATTTCTAAAAAAACAAACGCACTTACCGCCAGTATCAAACCTGATATTATAGAAATACAAACAAAATATGAAGAATGTATCTTCGGAAAATCTGTCTCATCCTGATACTTATACACCGCTAAATTAGGCGGAATAGCCACAATAATAAGCGCTGAAAAGGCAATATAAACATTAACAACTGTATATTCGCCTAAAATAGATACTCCTAAAACCCTTACAATCAGGAAACTACTAAGAAGATTAAATAATGAAAATATTATATTCCATAAGTTAATCTTCAATAACTTATTCAATAATTCTTTCATATTTTATACTTCTTCCTTTGATAATAAATATAAGGCATGGAGGCCATCAACCAGAATAAAAAAGAATTAAGATTATTATGCGTAAAAGAATACGAAACCGCTAATATAAATAAAAACAATACGGCAAAATCATATTTAATCCTCAACAAATAAAATGCATTTTTAAAAATGTAAAATAAAAATAAAAACATCCCGAAAAGCCCCAATTCTGCAAGAACTCTATAATAATCATTATGAGTAACTATCTCATCTATTGCATGAAGCAGAACTATATCTCCATCAAGATAATATTTAAATTCCTCAATAAACCTACCATATCCTATACCAAATAGAGGCTTGGCCTCAAATATATTTTTCACTACCAAAAAAATCTCATATCTCTGCAAAATACTGGCATCTTCTGCAATATCTTTGACCCGCGCCATCTCGCCAAGTTTTTCTGTAAAGTTTATTACAAGCGGAACAGCTATAATTGTAAGCAGAATAAATAGCCAAGGCTTTTTCCTTAAATAAAGGAAAAAATAAAACGGAAGCGCAATGAACAAAATACTTCTAGAACCTGTGCAAAATATAGCGGCTAAAAGTAACATCGGCGTTACATTATCCTTAATATCAGACAGAGAAATCATGTGTATGAAAATCATACTTGCTCCTAAGAAAAAAGCAAGATAATTGGTATTGGAAAATGTATATTCTACCCTATATCCAAAACCAGAATAGACAAATATCAGGATTATCAATATAGAATTGTAAAACAACAATTTCCTTAAATAATTAGATAAATGAAATAATATATTTTTCTCTTGTATAAATATCGTGCAGACGCCTATTGATGATATCATTACTAAAATGTAATTTATCAAAGAGATATTTGCGATGCTGCTATTAAATCCACTATTAATAAAATAAGACAATAAAACCGACACCAAGAAAAAAAAGAAGAAATAATGAAACAAAAATGTTTTTCTCCTTAAAATGATTAATCTTAAAGAATATAGAGAAAAAGCGAAAATAATGAACTGGTATAAATATCTGTAAATCAAAGAAAAATTCGCAGATAAATTAAACAATCCATAAAAAAGAATAATTACAAAAGTAACTTTCTTATTCAGCTTTCTATTTTTTATAAAAACAATAGTTCCTATTAAATTTATAATAGGAATTATCATCTTAAAAAACTCCTCTAACTCCATGGGTTATAATTTCATATCAACATCTTTCAAAAATCCTTTCACATCATATACCACCGCATTTTCTTTTTTAAGGTTTTCAATATCCAAATCCAAGAATTCTCTGTGGGCAACTCCCAGAACTACTGCTTCATATTTATCTGAAGGAAGCGTTTCCATGCTTTCTATTCCGTATTCGTGCTTCACTTCGCTAGGATTAGCCCAAGGGTCGTAAGTGGTCACTTTAACACCAAAATCCTCCAAAGCAGAGATTACATCGATGATTTTAGTATTTCTGACATCAGGGCAGTTTTCTTTGAAAGTTACTCCCAGCATGAGTAATTTAGCTCCATTGATTTGGATATTTTTCTTAATCATCGCTTTTACCACTTGCTCGGCAACATATTTTCCCATAGAATCATTCATTCTTCTTCCTGCCAAGATGATTTCTGGATGGTAGCCGTACTCCTGAGCTTTTTGAGCCAAATAATATGGATCCACACCGATGCAGTGCCCACCTACAAGACCTGGTTTGAAAGGAAGGAAATTCCATTTGGTTCCAGCAGCTTTTAGAACATCGTGAGTGTTGATATCCATTAGGTTAAATATTTTAGCCAATTCATTTACGAAAGCAATATTGATATCTCTTTGTGAGTTTTCGATTACTTTGGCAGCTTCGGCAACTTTGATAGTTGGAGCAAGGTGCGTACCTGCTGTAATCACAGAAGAATATAAGTCATTCACCACTTTACCGATTTCTGGAGTAGAACCAGAGATTACTTTTAGGATTTTCTCCACGGTGTGTTCTTTGTCTCCTGGGTTTATTCTTTCAGGAGAATAACCAGCGAAGAAATCTACATTAAATTTAAGTCCAGAAACTCTCTCTACCACAGGGATACAGTCTTCCTCAGTAGCGCCAGGGTAAACCGTAGATTCGTAGATGACAATATCACCTTTTTTAATCACTTTTCCTACCGTTTCACTCGCTTTTACAAGAGGAGTAAGGTCTGGGCGATTGTTTCTGTCCACAGGCGTAGGCACGGTGATGATATATACATTGGCATTTTCTATATCTTTTAGGTCAGCAGAGCAGAAAAGTCCGTTGGTACCAGCATTGAAAGGGTTTTCTTTAACCAAGGCTGATTTTAGAAGTTCATCAGACACCTCCAAAGTTTCATCGTGCCCAGCATTTAGTTCTGTGATTCTTTTTTGGTTAATGTCAAAACCTACCACAGGGAATTTAGTGGCAAATAATCTTGCCAATGGCAGCCCTACATAACCAAGTCCAATAATTGCTATTTTATGATTCATATTGTATATTTTTATATTTTATTTATTTTACACCTTTAAAAATTCTATGATACAGATATCCCCATATAGTAGGGTGGTACCACAGGATAGATTCTAGATTTCTTTCTTTTTGGGAAGATAATGTCCCATTGAAAAAGTTTTCTATTGCTTTTGTGAGCAGTTTGATGCCGCTAGCCAGCTGGATAAGAGGATAAGTTGAAAAATCATCCTGCTCTGTGATTGTGATATTTTCTTGGTATATCACGCTTCCTGTGTCTATTCCTTTATCTACAAAGTGCACCGTAACACCGTTGTTTTCAGCATCATTATTTACCAATGCCCAATAGGCTCCATGAACGCCTCTATATTTGGGTGTGATGCCCGCATGAGTATTGATAAAAGGGCATTCTACGGCAGAAAGCACTTTTTCAGATATGATTCTTGTCCCATTTACAATGACTAAATCAGGATTTATTTCCTTCAATAATTCTATAGTTTTTTTTGAATTTACAGATGAAACATTTATCATTTTATCATTGGGAATTTTTGCAGTATTCATACCGTTTGCCTTCATTATTTCATCTCTTCTCTTTTTAGAAGTGCTGCCTAAAAACCTCCCAATAATCAACTGGAATAAAATCTGTCCCACAACAGTAAAAATACCCAATCTTTTTATCCTTCTCTTGATAAATTTTTTGGTGTTTTCTTTGTCTTCCACAATGATTTTTTCAATGCTGAATTGATTATCCAATGCATTGAAAACGATTTTTGAGGAATCACCCTTTCCCGCTAAAATAACGATTTTTTTATCCTTCATTTTTCATCTTTGCTGCCAAACTACTCATCGTATAGCTTTGGAAATTATACTTTTCATTTAAAAATTTATAATGTTGCAGGATTTTCTCTAAAAACTTGAAATTTTCCTCCATATTTGCCCCAAAATTATGAGGATGCCACCATAAATGGTAGGTTAGATTGTTTTTAGCAGCAAAGGTCATGCTTTCCTTTATTCTTCTTAGCCTTAAATTTTCCAAGAAACTCAGTTTCGGCGAAAATGGCCTCAAGAAACGGCTTGATGGAATATTTATGGGGGTTTCTTTTTTTATGTAACCGTATGAATAACAGTTGTGTCCAGAAATATTGATGTAAGAATCCATCAGCCTGAAAGCTCGCCGAAACAGGCTTTCATTTTCACCACTTTTGGCTTTATACAACCAAGAGTGTTCATTCCCTCTGTAACAAGTAATTCCCAACTCGGAGCATACTTGTAAGTATTTGTCATTGAACTGGTTTCGTGGGAAAATCAGCGATGTTATCTCTATTCCCTGCTCTTTTGCTATCTGCACTGCCATTCTGGTATCTTCTCTGAAAGATTCCAGCGTTTGTCCTTTTTCTAAACAATAGTAATGGGAAAAAGTGTGGGTGCCGATTTCCTGCTCAGGATATTTTTTGATTTCATCGATGAGCAGTGGAGCAAAATGATATTTATCTTGGTTAAAATCACTGCCCAGACTCTCGAAATAAGAGTTTTCGTAGGGCGAAAGCGATTTGTCTTCGTATTGAGGTTTGATAGAAGGTAAATTCGCCAATAATTCTTCTTTGGTCTTGAAAAAAAGAAAACCAACAGTAGAAAAAGTACCGCAAACAGCATATTTTCTAAATAATTCCAGCGTTTGAGGAATTACTTTATGGACATTCAGAATGTTCTGCCCATAATCTTGAATGGTTCTTTCATCCCGAACTCCCCACATAAGCTCGAAATCCAAAGAAATTACAAATTTACCGGTTTTCATTTTATTTTAAATTTTCCCAATACCAATCTACAGCCTCTTTCAGACCTTGCGCGAAGATATGGCTTGGCTGGTAGCCTAGATTTTTTTGAGCTTTTTCTATACTCGCCAATGAGTGAGGAACATCTCCCTGTCTGTTTGGACCATGGAGAATTTCCACTTTTGCAATTTCATTATCATAGGCAGAAAGGTATTCTTTCAGCAGTTCAGCCATTTCTTTGATGGTTGTTCTATCGCCCACGGCTGTGTTATATATTTGATTTAGAGCCTCTTCTTTATCAGTGATTAAGGCTAATAAATTCATCTGAACTACATTATCAATGTAAGTAAAATCCCTTGAATAGGTACCATCACCATTTATAGTTGGCGATTGGTGGTTGATTAGCTGGATTACGAATTTTGGAATTACCGCAGCATAAGCGCCATTTGGGTCTTGTCTTCTTCCAAAAACATTAAAATATCTTAGACCTATCGTATCAAAATTATAAACTCTTTTGAAAACATCGGCATAAAGCTCATTCACATATTTTGTGATAGCATATGGAGAAAGTGGTTTTCCGATGATGTCTTCTACTTTTGGCAAAGATGTAGAGTCGCCGTAAGTAGAGGAGCTGGCAGCATAAACAAGTCTTTTTACTCCTGCATCTCTGGCTGCTACGAGCATATTTAGGAAACCGCCCACATTCACATCATTGCTCGTGATAGGATCATTAATAGAGCGAGGAACAGAGCCAAGAGCAGCCTCGTGCAGAACGAAATCTTGTCCATCACAAGCTTTTTTACAAGTTTCTAAATCACGAATATCACCTTCAATCAAAGTAAATTTTTCATTTTTGAAAAAAGGCTCAATGTTATGCCTATGTCCCGTAGCAAAGTTGTCCAAAACTGTAACTACAGCTCCTAATTCTAATAGTTTTTCAACTAAATTGGAACCGATGAAACCAGCGCCGCCAGTGACTAATATTTTTTTATTTTCTAATTTTTCTTTGAATTTCATCTTTTAAATACACTTTTTATTTTATCGAATAGCGTTTTTTCCTTTGCACCATAGCCGTAACCATATTTATTTCCATAACCTAAATTACTCTTACTTACATCATTAAGCACAAAACCTACATTTTTAATTTTATTCGCCTTAATATTTTTATTAGCAAAATCTATAAGTTTTTCCTCTGTATAATTAGAGCGGGTTACATAAAGCGTAGTGTCCGCCAAATCTGCAAACAAGAAAGTATCTGTTACAAGCATCAGAGGTGCCGTATCTACTATAATATAATCGTAAAGAGGTTTCAATGTTTCTAATAAAACTTGATATCTCCCATTGGTCAGAAGCTCCGTTGGATTAGGAGGAATTGCCCCCGAATAAATCACATCCAAATGAGGGTTCATATTAGACTGATGAATAATTTTATCAAGCGTAACATTTTCATCATATAAAAACTCCGTGAGCCCCATATATATCCTGCTGTTCTTATCATACCTCTGTAACTGAGGGTTTCTGATATCCGAACCTATGATGATTACCTTACGATTTGGATTAGCCAGCGTTAAAGCAAGATTAACCGATGCAAATGTCTTTCCCTCGCCTTTTATTGTAGAAGTTACAAACACCACTTTTCCTTTTTCTTTCTTAGGAATCATAAAGTTCATATTGGTAATCAAAATCCTGAAAGCCTCTGCCATTGGCGACAGGTCATTTCTTCCTACAATATCACTCTCGCCTTTTCTTATTTTTGGAAGCTCTGCCAATACCACCGTTTGGGAAAGTTTCTCTATATCATGTTTTGTTTTTATCTTATTATCCAGAAGCTCTTTGATATAAATCACCCCAAACGGAAGCACAATACCTACAAGCAAAGCCGCCAGCATGATGATGAGCTTCTTAGGAGCTACTGGCTTTTCTGTGCTGTGGGCATAATCTACTATTTTTGCCTTAGGTGCTGTAACAGCGAGGGAAAGCTGAGTTTCTTCCCTTTTTTGTAATAATAAAAGATAAAGATTTTCTTTTATCTGCTGCTGCCGCTCTATACTTCTAAATAATTTCTCTTGAGTAGGAACTTTTGAAATTCTGCTCATCAATTTTCCCTGTTCTTCAAGGTATTTATTTCTTTCTAACTGCAGTCCCGTTCTATTCTTAGACAAAGTCTCCATTACGGAAAACCTCATGGAGTTGATTTTTTTAGTTATATCAATCACCACTGGGTTTTGAGCGGTAGAGTTTTCCAATAGGCGATTTCTTTCTATAATCAGTTGATTATAAGAATTTATCACATTTCCCGCTGAAGCATCACTCAGCCCTATATTATTGGGCAGGATTTGATAATCTCCTTGTTTGGAAAGATAATCCATCAAGGCGTTAGTGAGTTCCAATTGAGAATCAACCTCCAGCTGTCTGGCTCTTGCCTGAGCATTAGTTTCTAAATTGATTTTAGTTTCAGTGGCAATATCAGTGATTTGATTTTCAGTTTTAAAACTTTGTTTTTCGTTTTCTACATCACCAAGTTCTTTGGCTATAATTGCTATTCTTTCATCAATAAAATCTTTGGTTTTCTTTGATTCCGAATTTTTATCATTTATCGCATCTTGGTTATAAACGACCACCAATTTATTAAGAAAATCCTGTGTTTTGGCTTTTATAGGAAGGTCAAGCGTAATCCCGATTACCGTAGCATCTTTATCTTTCGGTGCTATTGAAAGAATTTCTCGGTAATAATTCACAATCCGCTCTGTATTATATACTTTCAGTAAAAGTTCTTCTATTTTTTCCCCTTTGTAATCAGGATTTTTTTGAATGATAATATTCGCATTGGGCAGGCTGATGGTTTTGTTATAAGTAGTCCTTATAACATCCGGCATTTTATCAGAAGAAAGGATAAGTTCGTTCCCTTTTATTTCTAATAATATGTCTAATTTTTTCTGCTCATCGGAGGCATCTTTTTTTTCTCCAATAACATTTATGATAACTGGCGAAGTATCTTTATAAAGTTCTTTTTTTGTGAATGCAGCTTCTTGATAAACCTCAGCTGTGAGGCCTAAATCTTTCACTACCTGTTCTATCAGCTTTTTAGATTTTAAAATTTCTATTTCATTTTCTATGCTGTTTACATTCATCCCTCCAATTCCCGATAAATCAAAAAGACCGGAAGCTCCTTCTGGGAGCTTGTTATTTTTGGCATCTTTTACCAAAATTGTAGTTTCTGTTCTATATATAGGCGTACTCAGTTTTATAAACAAATATCCACCAAGCAGTGCTAGGAAAGCCCCAACTACAAACCACAGCCACCTATCTAAATAAGGCTTTATAAGTTCTCGGATATTAATATCTTTCTCTTGTAATTCTTGTGAATTATCCATTATTCTAAATTATTTATTTTCTAATTACCAATGCCAAAATTGTCACAATGATAGATGCCACCGAAATATAAACTCCCGCCTGAGGACCAAATAAAGATGAGGTTTCTTTGGTTTTATTGGCTGGAACTACAATCACATCATTTTGTTTTAAATAATAATAAGGCGAATTTATAAAATTAGCATCTGTGAGGTCTATTTTATGCGTAGTAATCTGCCCGTCTATATTTCTTACAAGCAGCACTTCTTTTCTCAGTCCGTAGATGGTAAGGTCTCCTGCTAGCCCTAAAGCGGAAAGAACCGTAGCCTGTCCATCAGGGATTTGGTAAGTTCCTGGTTTATTTACTTCACCCATGATTACTATTTTATAATTAGCAATTCTGATATTCACCATCGGATTTTTAATGTACTGGGCAAGTTTTTCCTGAAGTTCTGCTTTCAGATTTTCGGTAGTTTTTCCTTTGGTATTTATTTTCCCTATCACAGGAAAGTCTATATCGCCATTGGTATCCACTATATAGGTAGGCCCAGACACCGCATCAGCAGCCTTTGTCTGGAGATTTCCGCTTGACAGAGTATACTGCGAAACTTCTCCCGAAGAGTAGTTTTGGTTAAAGGGTTTAGTTACATCCATATCTTTAGCTGTAACTAAAATTGCGAGCTGGTCACCTGTCTGTATCGTGGATTTCATATTCTCCGCAGAAGTCTTGAGTGCTACTTCTTGGATATTTTTTAAATAATTAATATGCTGATTTCTGCATGAACTCAGAAATATTACCATAATTAAAAATAAAACTGCTTTCTTCATTAAATTTATTTTAATTTTACAAATATACACATCTTTATCGGTCTAAAACCTCAAATACGGAATTATTACTTTTAAACTCAGGAACAATATCTTTCAGAAGACTTACTATTTCTTCATTATCGCCAGATTTTGCCTTCTGGATAACCTGTTCTGTAAGAGTATTAATTCTGCTGAAATCCATCGCAGAATCTTTGGAAATCATAATTTTTTCGTGGTGGGTTGCAAGGGTTTTTGCATCATCACTTAATAACTCTTCATACAGTTTTTCACCAGGTCTGAGCCCAGTAATTTTCAACTGAATGTCTATCCCTGTTTCCAGCCCGTAAAGCCTTATCATCCGCTTGGCTAAATCTATAATTTTAACGGGCTCTCCCATATCAAAAACATAGACTTCCCCGCCCTGCCCCATAGTTCCAGCTTGTAAAACCAGTTCGCAGGCCTCTGGAATGGTCATAAAATATCGGGTAATTTCAGGGTGTGTGATGGTAACAGGCCCTCCATTTTCTATTTGTTTTTGAAATATTGGAATCACAGAACCGTTGGAACCCAGTACATTACCAAACCTTGTAGTGATGAACTTCGTTTTATTACCTTCTACATTCTGTAAAGACTGGACAAAAAGTTCTGCCACCCTCTTGGTTGCCCCCATTACATTGGTAGGATTTACTGCTTTGTCAGTAGAAATCATCACAAAACGCTCCACTCCGAATTTGGACGAAAGCTCCGCTAAATTCTTACTTCCTAAAATATTAACCCGAACTCCCTCTGCTGGATTGTCCTCTACAAGAGGGACATGCTTGTATGCCGCCGCATGATAAACAATAGAGAAATGATGTTCAGAAAAAACACGCTCCATCTTATTTCTATTGGAAATATCGGCAAGTATAAATCGGAAATCCACCTCTGGAAAGGCTTCCTTCACTTCTAAACCGATGTTGTGCAGCGGCGTTTCTCCTTGGTCTAATATCACTATTTTTGAAGGCTTCAGAAGGCTTACCTGCCTTACAATCTCGCTTCCTATAGAGCCTGCACCTCCTGTTACTAAAATAGATTTCCCAAGGTGCAGATTTCTAACTTCCTCATTTTCTATGCTGATTGGTTTTCTACTGAGCAAATCTTCTATTTTCAGATTATGAAAGGCTTGTTTAGAGTTACCCTCTCTAAGTTTCTGTATATTAGGAGATTTGTATATTCTGATATTCTTTTCAATCAGTAGATTTACCCAATATTCTATTTCTTCCTTGGTTAAAGCTTCTTTTATCATTAAAACTCCATCTACACCGAAGGTTTGTTTATCGCTATTTTTGATATCAATATCTGTGAAAATATCTTTCCCCAGTAATTTTATATTATCAGCTTTGTATTTTTTAGTTAAAAAACCTACTACTTCATAAGGTATTTTTGCGTTTTCTATCACTGCTCCCGCGATAGCCACTGCCTCATCCGATGTTCCTAAAACTAATATTTTACTTTTAGACATGCTTTGGGAAACTTCCTTTAATAAAATAAAAGCCTGTTTTACCACTATTCTGAAAAACACCAAAACCAGTATAGAAATCACGCTGTACAAAAATAACGGCGGTATAAGAAGTCCATAAATAGGCATTCCGAGCCATCTGGACAGATATTTTATAATGGCTAATGTAAAAAATGTACTGACAGAAGAAAGAAATATTTTGTTAAAATCTATATAAGTAGAGTGCCTTATAACTCCTGCAAAGGTCTTAAACACATACATATAGAAAACATTTACCCCCAGAACAAAAGCATATATCCATACCTTTTCCACTCCTACAAGCTGAGGAAAATACTCTCTCAAAACAAAATTAGAAAGCTGTAAAGAGCTAAAAATCAAAAATATATCTATTATAAAAACTAGCCAACGCGGCAGATACCTCAGGCTGGAAACCCGAAGATAATTATCCCCGCTAAGTGTTTTTTTAATAATATTTTTAAACATCAGATAAACAATTAATTACAAAATTTCTTTTTCTTCCATCACCCGCAGTTTCACGAATCTTATCAAGACAAGACCCACGAAAAAGAAAACACCCATAAAAAACGCCGCAAAGCGCATCCCTGCCGCTGACGGCAAGACAATATCTACTTGAGCAAAACAATTCTTTATCACATCATATTTATCAATAATAAAAGAAAATATGAGCGTTCCCATCATTATGGCTATTTTTTCTAATACATCATAAAAACTAAAAAATGTAGTATTATCCATACTATTCTCTGGCAAAAGCCTGCTATAAGTAGAGCGGGACATCGCCTGTAACCCTCCCATTACCAAGCCTACCAGCCCAGCTACTGCATAGAAGTGATATTCTACATTAGGATTGGCTTTATTAAGGAAATAAGCCCACACACAGACCACTATCCAAAGGAAAACCGTGATACTGATTACATTCTTGTTTCCTATTCTTTTAGACAATCTTGAAAATATAACCGCCCCGATAATCGCTTCTATCTGAATGATTAACAGAGTTGCTATCAGTTTTCCTTCTTCTAAGTTTATTTCACTTTTCCCAAATAAAGTTGCCATTAGGAAAATCGTTTGCATCCCGACGCTGTAAAAGAAAAAACTTGACAAAAAGAATTTTAAATTCGCTGTTTTGAAAAGTTCTTTGCCTATTTTATAAAGCTCTCTGAAGCTCTGTTTTACAATTTCTACATAAAATTTCACATTATCTTTCACCACTTCCAGCCAGCCGCCATTTTCTTTATGAGCCGAAAAAATATTTTTAAAATTCAATAGTACCAAATCCTTTGGCAACTGTTCTTTAACCTCACCAAATTTTGGCAGGTGCTTAAATGTATATTGCGAAAAGCCAAACCACCAAGCCCCTGTAAGCAAGAAACTTACCCTCGTATAAAACAGCGCCTGCTTACTTGTTTCCGCTAAAACCTGAATAAGTAACAGACAGATAATCACCAGCACGACAGAGCCTATATAACCATAAACATAGCCCTTTGCGGACAATGCATCTTGTTTATCTTTCGTAGCAATATCAGGCAAAAATGAATTATAAAAAACCAAACTCCCCCAGAAACCAATACTCGCAGTAACGCTAAAGAGCAAACCTAAATACACCGTTTTCATATTCACAAAAAGCGCCAACCCCATACAAGATGTAGCACCGAGGTAACAGAAAAACTGTAAAAAAGATTTTTTATTTCCAATAATATCCGCCAAAGAAGACAAAATAGGCGTAAGGATAACCACGATGAAAAATGATAATGTCAGCGAATATCCATAGACTGCATCCGGTTCATACTGCTTTCCAAAAAACGAAATCATATTCCGCACAGGGACTTTTATCCATTTTCCTGTTTCCTCCACAAATTCGTTTTTCTGATAAGCTGTCGTCAGAATAGAATAGTAAATAGGAAATATCGTAGAAGTTATTACCAAAGAATAAACCGAATTTGCCCAGTCATAGACTGCCCATGCACGCATTATTTTAGGGTTATTTTTTATCTTCTCCATATTTTAAATTTGCTGTTGTGCAGCATTATTTTTAATTAAAGGCACAAATATACCAATTATGTTTTTCATATTCCTAAAAAATAATACACCGTAGCCTGAACTCTTGCCAAAATCTCGCGGGTATGATTCCTATAAAAGCTTTCATTTTTCGTTACATCATGGGCATCATAACCCAAAGCGTTCATATTATGATTTCTCGCAAAAAACAGCGCCCTGAGGTTGTGATAACCCTGCGATACTATAATAACATTTCTTTCCTGAAAAACATCTTTACACCGAAGAATACTCTCCTTCGTGCTGAATCCCTCTGGGTCTTCTATAATGATATTCTCTGGGACACCCTCGCGGCTTGTCAGATATTTTTTCATTGCGCTGGGTTCATCATAATAAGGACTTTTTTCGCCGCTTACTATTATTTTTTTCACTTTTCCGTGGTGGTAGAGCGTTGCGGCGGCTCTCATTCTCTCGGTGAAGTATGGATTTGCCTTGCCCGACTTCATCTTTGGAGAAGTTCCCAGCACCAATGCACAACTGCGCGGAGGAACTTTGCTGATTTTATTAAAGGTGCGCCCATTGGTAATCTGAAAAACCCATATATTCGCCCAGAATATCAAAAGCAGCCCCATTTCTGTAAGGAGTGCAAGAAGGCGGAATGTATTTTTCAGCTTTATCAAGATTTATGGTTTTTAAGATGATTTTAATACTTCATTTCTTGGGTAAAGTATTTTTTTTATTTACTTTTGAGCCCTTTAATTTTTATAAAAATTTACACAAAAATAATAAATCATTCATAAACTTGAAATAATCGTTTTAAAATCATATGAAAAAAATCCTTTTAGCAGCAGCTGTTATCGCTGTTTTGGCAAGTTGTAACAAGAAAGAGGAAGCCCACACTCCTGAGGAGACCACCGCGGCAGAAAGCGCACCAGCAGAAACTCCTGAGGAAGCCGATGTAGAGCTTAAAGAATGGAACGCAGACCAGATTTCCGATTTTTTGAAAACCAAACAAAATGACACCATCTATGTGACCAACTTCTTTGCTACATGGTGCGCTCCATGCATGCGCGAAATCCCTTTCTTTAAAGAGAAAATGGATGAAATGAAAGGCGAGAAGATAAAATTCACTTTTGTGAATTTAGATGAAAGACAAAACTGGGACAAAGTAAAATATTTCGCTAAAGAAGCAGGACTGGATAAGAACATTGTTCTTTTTGATTTTTCTGCGCCTACTCCTGATTTCTTCAGCAAGAACTTCACTACATGGAGAGGAGATGCCATTCCTTTCACTCTTATTACAAAAGGAGATAAACGAGATGAAACCCTCGGCTCTGTGAGCAAAGAAGAACTTGCCCATAAAATTGATAAGCTGAAATAACCTCCTTTTTCCCGAGAACCAGCAACGCGGGATACCAGCCATGAAGAAAAACTTTAAGCCACTCTGCCTTGTCTTATCCGCTTTGATGATGGTTTCTATCCTCATCAATCTGAACACAGGTTTTGTGGATTTGTCTTTCTCCGATTTCTGGCTGGGCAGTCCGCTGTATCAGGAGATTGCAGACCTCCGCATCAATAGGACTCTGGCGGTGCTTCTGGCGGGTGTGTCCATTCCTACGAGCGGGTTTCTGCTTCAGGAATATTTCAAGAATCCGCTGGCGGGGCCTTCGGTGCTGGGCATTACTTCAGTGGCGGGGCTTTTCGTTGCCTTTTATCTTTTGGCTTCACAGAACATTCCGATTCCGGAGTTCCTGCAAAACGGTTTCATCAGTCTGTCGGCTGTTGCGGGGGCGCTTCTGCTGATGGTTTTTCTGGTGTTCTTGTCGCATTTCTTCCGAGATGGGGCTCATCTTGTCATCTTTGGGTTTCTGGTTTCGGCGCTGTCGGGTGCGGTCATCAGCATCTTGCAGTTCTACGCAGGAAACGAGTCCCTACGAGGCTATCTTCTTTGGTCTTTTGGCGGAAATATCCAGCTGGAAAGGCCGCAACTGTTTATTTTAGCTCTGCTCATCTTCTTGGGACTTGTCCTTACCTTTAAGAGTATAAAACCTTTGATAGGAATGGGTTTGGGCGAAAACTATGCGAGGAGTTTCGGGGTTGATGTTCATCGGCTCAAAATTCTGGTCATCATGGCATCTTCTCTGCTTTCGGCATCGGTTACGGCTTTTTTAGGTCCGGTGCTGTTCATCGGCGTTATTGTTCCGCACTTTTGTAGAATGATATGGAATCCTGCCCAGCTCTGGCACCAGTGGATGCTGAATATGCTGCTGGGTGTTTTGGTGATGAACATTTTTTCGGCTCTTTCGGAGAAATTCCAGCTGCCGGCGAACATCATCTCCTCGTTGTTCGGCATTCCTGTGCTGCTCGTCATGTTATTAAGACAAAAATTCATAAAATCTTCACTAAAATGAAACTCATCAGTTATAATGTAAACGGCATCCGTGCTGCCTTTGGCAAGGATTTCCTCCTTTGGCTGGAACATGCCGCTCCCGATGTGCTCTGCATCCAAGAAAGCAAGGCACAGCCCGAACAAATAGACCAAATAAGCCTCTCTGCACTGGGCTACCAGAGCTACTGGCATTCCGCGCAGAAGAAAGGATACAGCGGCGTGGGCATCCTGACAAAGGAACAGCCCAAACATGTAGAATATGGATGCGGAATAGATTACATGGACACCGAAGGGAGAGTCATCAGAGCTGATTTTGAGGACTTTTCTGTGATTTCGGTTTATGTGCCGTCTGCTACGAATATAGACAGGCTGGACCTGAAAATGCAGTTCTGCTACGATTTTCTGGATTACATCAAAAAACTGGAACAATCCATTCCCAACCTTATCATTTCCGGCGATTTCAATATCTGCCACCAAGCCATAGATATTCATGACCCTGTCCGCCTTGCCAATACTTCCGGATTCCTGCCCATAGAGCGCGAGTGGCTCAGCAAATTCATTGATGAATGCGGGCTGATAGACAGCTTCCGGTATTTTAACCAAGAACCGAACCAATACTCATGGTGGAGCTACCGTGCAAACGCCAGAGCCAACAACAAGGGCTGGAGATTGGACTACAATTTCGTGAGCCAGAGCTTGGAAAACCGCCTGAAACGCGCCGTAATCCTGAAAGAAGCCATGCACTCTGACCACTGCCCCGTGATGGTGGAGCTGTCGTAAAAAGGTTTTTAATAAAGGAAATCAAAAAACTAAAAAATCAAAAAGATTTATCATCAAAAAGGAAAAAAAATTTTGAAAATCTAAAAAAAAATTGTCCGGCGGAAGTTCCGACAATGAGAAATAAAAAAAATTCAGTCCGGCGGAAGTTCCGACAGCGAGAATGGAAAAAAGTTTGCCTTGTCGGAAGTTCCGACAACAAGAAATAAAAAAATTTTAGCCCGTCGGAACTTCCGACGGCGAAAACTAAAAAAAATAACCCTGTCGGAACTTCCGACGACAAGAATTTTTTTTCGGGGAGCTTGGCGGAACTTCCGACAGCAAAAAAAAATTTATTTTTAAAAAATGTTGATACTTTTCAGCAAAATTTTTTTTTCGGTTTTTAGATTAAAATTTTCTTTTTGATGATAAATCTTTTTGATTTTTTAGATTATTTCCTCTTTTCACTAAGAACTTTTTTTGATTATCTTTGCCAAAACAAAAATTTATGCTCATCATAGGTATCGCAGGAGGAACGGGCTCTGGAAAAACTACCGTAGTCTCCAAAATCTTACAAAATCTGAATGCAAATGAGGTGAATGTCCTTTCGCAGGACAATTATTACCATGACAATACCCACCTCTCGCTCCAAGAAAGAGAAAAACTGAACTACGACCATCCCAAGTCTATAGATTTTGACCTTCTGGTGAAGCATGTTCAGGCGCTGAAAAACGGAGAAAGCATAGAACAGCCGATATATTCTTTCGTAACGCATACAAGGACAGGAAACCATGTGCTGGTAGAGCCGCGCGAAGTGCTGATAGTAGAGGGAATTTTGGTTTTAACGAGCAAAGAACTCTTGAAGGAGTTTGATTTGAAGGTATTTGTCCATGCCGATAATGATGAGAGGCTCATCCGCCGTATCCGCAGGGATACCCAAGAGCGGGGCAGAGATTTGGAAGAGGTTTTACACCGCTACCAAACCACGCTGAAGCCAATGCATGATGAATTTATAGAGCCGTCTAAATCGTATGCGGACATCATCATCCCGAATATGCGTCCCAACACTGTGGCGATAGATTTCCTGACCACCGTAGTAGGAAACTCCCTGAAAAATTCCTAAAACAACATGAAAAATCTGATAAAACCCATACAAGAGAAACACGCAGAGAAGATAAACTGGGCAAAGAAATACCTGGCGAACAAATATTTCGTTACGATTTCTATTTTCTTGGTCTGGATTATTTTCTTTGACAATACCTCTTGGCTGGTCATCAGTGATTTGGACAAAGAAATCCACAAATACGAAGAGCAGCGGGACTACTACAAAAAAGAATTTGAAAAAAATGAGGCTTTCTACAAAAAACTTATGCAAAACAAAGACGAAAAAGAGAAGTACGCCCGCGAAAACTACTTTATGAGAAAGCCCAACGAAGAAATCTTTATTCTGGTAATGGACAGCTCCGCCACGAAAGCCAAAAACAAGCACTAAAACAGGCAAAAAATGGAGCATTTTCGGGAAATCCTCCGTCCGGAGATACAAAAATACATCCAAGACAACCTCCACGAGAACTTGGGCAGGCTGCTGCTGAAAAAATCGCCTTTCCCTGAGGTTTCCATGCAGGAAATCGCTCAACAGATAAAAGGAAAACAAATCGCCGCAAAGAAATTTCCTTTCCTATTAAAGGAAAATATAATTTTTCCGCTACATCTTAATTTAGAGCAGGCTTCCTCGGAAAGCACGGCAAAAGAAAAAGCAGAAAACCTCAGCGGAAGAGCTTTTTTAGACCTCACATGCGGTTTCGGGATTGATGCCTATTTCCTCTCGCAGAATTTCAGTGAAGTTACACTTTTAGAACAAAATAAAGATTTGCTGGAAATCGTGCAACACAACTGGAAAACCCTCAGCAGAGAAGCGAATTTTATCAACGAAAATTTAGAGCGATTTTTGGAAATTAGTGAAAAGGAGAAACAATTTGATTTAATCTATTTAGACCCAGCAAGAAGGGACAAAGACCACCGAAAAAAGTTTCTGCTTTCTGACCTTTCACCGAATATTTTGGAAATTCAGGATAAACTTTTGTCTATTTCCAAAAAAACAATGATAAAACTCTCGCCACTTATTGATTTAAAATATCTTCAAACCGCTGTAAAATCCATCGATGAGATAGAAATCATCGCTGTAAAAAACGAAGTAAAAGAGATTGTCCTCCACCTCGTTCCAAACACCGAGAACAAAATGAAAATCACTACAAAAAACCTCAACACAGAGGAACCGAATTTCAGTTTTTCGCCAGAGGAAGAATCCGCTGTAACGCCTGAGTTTTCAGACATTTTGGAATATCTCTACATTCCAAACAACGCCGTTCTAAAATCGGGAGCTTTTAACCTAGTTTCTAAAAAATTTGGATTAAAAAAACTGCATCCGAACACGCATCTTTACACTTCGGACAAATCCGTAGATTTCTGCGGAAGAGTTTTTAAAGTAAAGGAAATCAGCGCCAAAGAGATAAAAAAAGGCGATGTATTCAACATTATTTCTAAAAACCACCCGCTCTCGCCAGAGCAGATAAAAACCAAATACAAACTGAAAAACGGCGGAGAGCATTACCTTATTTTTACACAATCCACGAAAGGAATGACAATTTTACAAACTTTGTAAAAATCCGCCTTATTTTTTGTTTAATCATTCAAATTGTTTAACTTTGGATTCATTTATAAATTTAACCAATGAGTACTACTTTATCTTACATTCAAGAAAATAAGCAAAGATTTTTAGACGAGTTAATAGATTTGCTAAAAATAGCTTCTATCAGCGCTGACCCAGCCTACAACCAAGATGTGCTGCAGTGTGCTGATGCCGTAGCAAAACACCTGAAAAACGCTGGTGCAGACAATGTAGAAATCTGCGAAACAAAGGGATATCCTGTGGTTTTCGGAGAGAAAATTTTAGATAAAAACCTGCCGACTGTTTTGGTTTATGGGCATTATGATGTGCAGCCTGCTGACCCTATTGAGCTTTGGGAAAGCGGCCCTTTTGAGCCTGTGGTGAAAAAAACAGAAATCCACCCAGAAGGAGCTGTTTTCGCAAGAGGAGCTGCTGATGACAAAGGGCAGTTTTTCATGCATTTAAAGGCTTTTGAAGCCATGATGAAAACCAACTCATTGCCTTGTAATGTGAAATTTATCATCGAAGGAGAGGAAGAAGTAGGTTCAGCAAGTTTAGCTGATTTCTTGGAATCCAATAAAGAAAAACTGGCTTGTGATGTTATTCTAGTTTCAGACACGAGTCTTTATTCTATGGAACAACCGACGGTTACGACTGGGCTTCGTGGCTTGAGCTATGTAGAAGTGGAAATCGAAGGACCAAACAGAGACCTGCACTCAGGACTTTACGGAGGAGCTGTTCCTAATCCTATCAATGTTTTATCAAAAATGATTGGCAGCCTGATTGATGAAAACGGAGTAATCACCGTGGAAGGATTTTATGATAATGTAAATATAGTTTCGCCAGTGGAAAGAGCCGAAATGAACAAACTGAAAGACGACCCAGAAGCTTTCAAAAAAGAAATCGGTCTGAAAGGCGTAGAAGGCGAAAAAGGCTATACAACATTAGAAAGAACCTCTATCCGCCCTACTCTGGATGTGAACGGAATCTGGGGAGGCTACACAGGAGAAGGAGCAAAAACGGTAATTCCTTCTAAAGCCTTTGCAAAAATATCTATGAGATTGGTTCCTAACCAAACACCAGAGGAAATCACTGAAAAATTCACTAAACATTTTGAAAAAATCGCTCCAAACAGTGTGAAAGTAACCGTTACACCGCACCACGGAGGCATGCCTTATGTTCTAGAAAGCAACACGAAAGAGTTCTTAGCAGCGAAAAAAGCAATGGAACAGGCTTTCGGAAGAGAAGTTCTTCCATTCCGCAGTGGTGGAAGTATCCCTATTACAGCTCTTTTTGAGCAGATTTTAGGAGTGAAATCAGTTCTGATGGGATTCGGACTAAGCACAGATGCCATCCATTCGCCTAACGAGCATTTTGGACTTTATAATTTCTATAAAGGAATAGAAAGCATCCCGCTTTTCTTTGAATACTACACAAAGGGATAAATTTTCCATATTGAAAAAAGTAAAGGCCTTTAAGTTTTTTAAAGGCTTTTATTTTTATTTTTTTATTTTTGAACCTCTAAAAAAAGTAAAATATGTGGTTTTTTAAAAGTAAAGAAAGTTTTGATACTGTTCTTAAAAAATATTTTTCCGAGCCTTACACTTTGGATTCTGTCCAACCTATGCGTGAGCTTTTCCAAAGTCTGAAACGAACCAATTTCGAAGTGTTTTTGGCTTATCTAAAAAACAATGAAGAAATAAAGAACAATTTCCGAGATTATTTGTTTATTCTTTTCTCGAATAAATCTTTTACAAAAGCTCTTATAGATGCTAATATTTTATCCGAAAATGCCTTCTTCCCAGAGCTGAAGAAAAGAATTTCATACAAGTTTCTTCCTCCTGTAGAGGATGAAAATACCGTTTCGTACATTATTTCCAAGGTTTTATTTAATCCTCAATCTGATTCAAACTACATAAAAAACATCAAACCAGAGGATGGAAGCGAGTTTTTCAAACTGATGGAAATAGAAAAAATCAGCAGTCTGCCGAAAGTAAAAAAAGAGCTGCTTATTTCCGCTAATATACTAGCACTGAGAAGTGTAGGAAACGCACTAGAAGCTGGAATCGCAAAAATGGTTCCTGAGTATAAGAACTTTGACAACCCATTTATAGCTCTTCAGAGCGAGTTGGACTCTCTCATCGGGCGTTTCAAAGAAGATGAAAATCTACAGATAAACTCTAAAGATGTTGATTACAAACAGATTAAAATCTATCTTCAGCAGTGTTTGGATTTCGTAGATAAAGCTTTTAAAAACGCCTCTAAATTTGGGATTTCTAGTAAAATCAACCAATCCCTGCTCAAAATCCGCCAGCAGTTAAGGAGAATTCAGGATATTATTCCTATTCTGGTGGTTGATAATGAGGAAGATGTATTGATTAACTCTAAAAACTTGGTATCCAATACATTAAAATACAATTCACACCGAAACAATGTCCGTGAACTCATTGACGACAGCACGAGACTCATCTCTCACCTCATCACTTCACACACGGCAGAAACGGGAACTCACTACATCGCTACCTCATCCAAAGAATACCTAAAAATGTTCTGGAAAGCGAGTGGCGGTGGGATTATCGTAGGTTTTCTATGTATTTTCAAAATGATGATGAGTTACAGCCACGGAAGCGAATTTTCCCACGCAGTGCTGTATTCACTGAACTATGCTTTTGGGTTTATCATCATTTATCTGCTTGGATTTACTTTGGCTACGAAACAACCAGCGATGACCGCTGCCACGATGGCAAAAGTCCTCTCTGATGAAAGCAGTTCTGATAAAAACTACAAGGAATTTGCTAACCTCGTTGCCAAACTTTCGCGAACACAGTTCATCGCTTTCGTGGGAAATGTCCTTTGGTCTTTCCCTGTGGCATTGGCTATCATCTACGGAATGGATTGGTTTTTAGATAAAAACTATGCTACTCTGAAGGCGGATAAACTTCTGAAAGACCTCAACCCTATCGAATCCAAGGCGATTCTTCATGCTTGTATCGCTGGGTTTTTCTTGTTTATTTCTGGGATTATTTCTGGAAACATCAGCAACAGCTCTATTTTCAACCAAGTTCCTGAGAGAATATCCCAAAGCCCTTTTCTAAACCAAGTCATCGGAGCTAAAAACTCCAAGAAACTCTCCGATTTCTACACAAAACACTGGGCTGGGATTATTTCCAATTTTTGGTTTGGTATTTTCCTTGGGGTTATCGCACCTCTGGGAGTTTTCCTTGGTTTGGATTTGGACATCCGCCACATCACTTTCTCGGCTGGGAATTTTGCGCTGGCTCTTTACGGAAAAGGCTTTGATATTGATACTTACACTTTTGTGATTTCATTGGTTACTATTTTCTTGATTGGAGCTTTCAACTTTATCGTAAGTTTCGGGCTGTCCATGTTATTGGCTTTCCGTTCGAGAAAAGTGAATTTCGGGGAACTAACGATCATTTACAAATCTATTTTAAAATATTTTATCAAAAATCCTCTGCGGTTCTTCATTCCACTGAAATCAGAACTGGATGAAGCTTCAAAAGATTTGATTCAAGACAACAAAACTCATCATTAAACAAAAACTGCCCTTTTGGGTGGTTTTTTTTCATTTTAATATTTTTTATTCATTTTTTTTGTATATTTACACACATTTATAACAAAAATTTATCATTTATGAAAAACATTACATCCATCATGCTGCTTTCCTCTTTGGGAGCAGGAACTGTTTCAACAATGAATGCACAAGACAAAACATTAAAAGTAACGCCGGATTTAAAGGGAAATCCTTTCCTTACGAAAAGTCCGCTGCAGTATCAGGCGCCGCAGTTTGATAAAATAAAGACAGAGCATTTCAAACCTGCCTTTGAATACGGATTAAAAGTCCATGAGGCTGAGATAGAAAAAATCGCTAATAATAAGAAACAGCCGACTTTTGAAAACACCGTTCTGGCATTAGAAAAAAGCGGTGAAGTTCTTAAAAGAGCTCAGACTATTTTCTACAACCTTATGGGCTCTATGTCCAATCCAGAGATGCAAAAAATTCAAAAAGAATTTGCGCCTATTTTCTCTGCACATACTGATAAAATTCATCTCAATTCTAAATTATACGAAAGAATTAAAAAAGTTCCCGTTGCCAATTTAGATGCGGAAAGCCGCCGTTTGGTGGAATATTACAGACAAGTATTTGAGCTTTCTGGAGCCAATCTTTCTGAAGCAAAGAAAGAAGAGCTAAAATCCATCAATTCCCAATTGGCAGGACTTTCCACAGAGTTTTCAGCTAAACTTTTGGAAGCTAGAAAAAACAACGGGCTTCTTGTAGAAAATGTAAAGGAACTAGACGGGCTGACAGCTGACCAAATAAAAGCTGCCGCTGATGCTGCCAAAAGCATCGGAAAAGATGGGAAATACCTCATCGTGCTGCATAACACTACTCAGCATCCGCTTCTGCCTAGCCTTCACAACCGTGCTACGAGAGAAAAACTCTTCAAAGCTTCATGGACAAGAGCAGAGAAAAACGACTCTGCTGACACGAGAAGCATCATCGAAAAAATGGCAGCTCTTAATCTGAAAAAAGCTCAGCTTTTAGGTAAAAAATCATTTGCGGAATGGAAACTTCAAGACCAAATGGCAAAAACACCTGAAGCAGCTCAGAAAATTCTTGCTGATTTAGGAAGACCAGCCGTAGAAAAAGCCAAAGAAGAAGCCAAAGAAATCCAAAAACTCATTGATGAGCAAAAAGGCGGATTTAAGCTGGAACCATGGGACTGGGCATACTACGCAGAGCAGGTGCGTAAGGCTAAATACGACTTAGATGAAAACGAAATCAAGCCTTATTTTGAGGTAAAAACTGTTTTAGAAAAAGGGATTTTCTTCGCGGCGGAGAAATTCTACGGAATCACAGCTAAAAGAAGAACAGACCTGCCTGTATATCACCCAGATGTATTGGTTTATGAAATCTTTGACAATGATGGCAAATCTATGGCGCTTTACTATGTGGATTTCTTCTCCAGAGACAGCAAAAGAGGCGGCGCATGGATGAACAGCTTTGTGAAACAATCCAAACTATTCGGGCAAAAGCCTGTAATCGTAAATGTGCTGAACAACCCAAAACCAGCCGATGGAAAACCAGCGCTTGTCAGCTTTGATGAGGCTTCTACGATGTTCCACGAGTTTGGGCATACCCTGCACGGATTGTTTGCTAATCAGCAGTATGCTACCCTTTCGGGAACGAGCGTAGCAAGGGACTTCGTGGAGTTTCCTTCTCAAATCAACGAATTTTTCGCCCTCGAGCCTGAAATCTTGAAAAACTACGCTATCCACTACCAAACAAAAGAACCTATCCCACAGGCATTGGTAGAAAAGATGAAAAAAGCAGCTACTTTTAACAACGGATTTGCTTCTACGGAAATCCTTGCATCAGCAGCGGTGGATATGGCATGGCACAGCATTACTAATGAAAACCAGCTGAAACCAGCCACAGAGTTTGAAACAGAAGCCCTGAAAAAATATGGTCTATACCTGCCACAGGTGCCACCGAGATACCACTCTCCTTACTTTGCGCACATCTGGGGCGGAGGCTACGCTTCTGGCTACTATGCCTACACATGGAGTGATATGCTGACTTCTGATGCTTGGGACTGGATTACTCAGCACGGCGGAATGACCAGAGCCAATGGCGACCACTTCCGTAAATATATCCTTTCCGTAGGGAATACCCTCCCTTATGACAAGGCTTATTTTAATTTTGCAGGAAGAAAACCAAACCTGAAAGCATTGCTAAAAGATAAAGGTTTCACGAAATAAATCCCTTCATTTTCATTCTATTTTTCCATACTTTCCTCAGTGATAAATCACTGGGGAAAGTTGTATTAAGCCACAGGTTTATTAGGGTAAAGTAGTCTTGAACCAAAAGAACACTCTATTTTATAGGTTTTAAAACCCAAAACCAGTCTGAGAAAGAAACACAATCAAACTGGTCTAACGAATTATATTTAAACCTTATTTGCTATGCCCTGCAAAACCCTTGTGCATAGGGCTTAAAAAAACACACTTAGTTTTTAGAAAAACCACGCTTGGTTTTAGAGGAAACCACAGCAGGTTTTGAGGAAAACCACGCTTGGTTTTTGGGAAAACAAAGGCAGGTTTCTTACGAAACCTGCCTTTGTTTTGTTTAACTATAAATATTCAAGCACTTTATTTCTTCTCAAAGCCCTTGGATTTTATGCTGTCCAGTATGCGCTTGCCGGGGCGGTAGTTTACCCCTGCGGACTTTATCAGGCTTTGGTTAAAATCTTTCTCGGTGGCCGCTCCGCCGCTGCTGAGCGTTGGGTAGAAAGTGCCCAGCTTGTCTAATCTTACGATTTTGCTGTCGGCCAGAGCCTCCTGTATGACATTCTCTACCGCGATGACTACCCCGCGGATGTCTGCCTCCGAGAGGGAAGAAAACTTCTCTATCTGCTTTACGATGTCATCTATATCTAGCTCTCCGTCTGTTACGATGCTGGCATACCATTTCTTGGTACCCCCGCCCGCTACACCCGGCTGGCCTTTTTCTATTAGTTTATACTTGATGCTCATTATTCTGATATTTTAAGTTAATTACTATTGTTTTCTACAACGGATAGGGAATGAGCTGGATGGGGAGTGATAAGTTACATCATTATAAGGATTACGCCCATATAGATACATACCCCACGTTTGATATATTCCATTTGCCCGTAAAGCAGGTATATTAGTATCTGTACTAAGAGTACTCATTACTACTGAATTAGAATAACGACTTTGAAGATCACCAGTTGGAGAAAACCAACTATTCGTAAATTTATAATCCGTAGTTGTTGCGGCATACCAACCATAATAATAGTCGGTACTATTTGTTCTCGTTGGTGTAGGTGTGCCAGATGAGTTATAGCTATAAAAACCATCACCTCCCCATAATTTAGGTGCATATGGATAATTTCCAAAATGGAAGCGGTCTCTGTTTACAAAGGCATTGGTCGGCAGTCTTACTGCAAATTCCTTCATGTCCTCATTAGCTTTGGTACGGTCTATTATATCTTTTAGATAATCATACCGAGCAACTATAAAACCGCTTGGACATACTGCATCATCCGTATCTCCAAATGTTACCGGAAAACCTGCTGGTTTATCCATCCCAAACCAATAAGGGGTATTATCTGCTCCCAAGGCATCGGTAGAGGCATCAGGGATTATGGTCTGCCCATGCCCTACATTCGGGTAGCTGGTCGCAGGGACATTGGTAGTACCATGCTTGTATGCCCATGCAGAGGCATTGGTATAGTTTACCAGCTCATGCCCGTCGGCAGGGCGCCCAAATTGGAAAAGCGAGCCAAAGGCGTGGTGGTCTCCATGGATAGTAGCCTGCTGTCCTGGGTCAAACACAGGAGAGTCTAGATTGGTATAGTCTGCCCCCAAGTTGTTGTTCAGCCATGTATAGCTTCCCTGCGGATCTTTTACCGCTACATAGATAAATCTGTGCTCATAGACACCGTTGGTCTATAGCAAACCTTCTGTCTGGGATACCCGGGGTAAGTCTTACTTTAAATTCAGACCTTGTTGTTCCGCCGTTCTCCTTTGGATAAGAAAAAGTTCCTATATGGAAGCCTAAGTAGTCCCCGCCTATACCGCCGTTAAAGTCCAGCTTTTTCAGGTTCACCTCTGTGCCTACGGCTTTTATTCTTGCTTTTATATAAGTAGTCCCTTGGAAGATGGTCTGCTTCTCCCATGTAAGGACTATCTTCCCGCCGGCATTGTCCTCAGTATACATAGGCTGTATGGTAATAGGGTTTCCTGCGTATGCCGGCAGTTCTACAGAGCCGCTGCCCAATGTATTTGCTACGGTAATAGGAATGTAGACCTCCACTCCTGTGGTGGTTATCTTGCCTTGGTAGTCTACCAATGGAGAGCTGCCAGATCCCACCGGCCCAAGGGTAGGTATAGTAGATGCCGGCCCTGCGTAAGGTGTGTAGCTGTTATCATACACAGAGACAAAGGAACGCTCCCCGCTTCCCATAGTCACATGAGGCGGGATGGTTACACTCACCTGTGTTCCTACAGTAGTAGAGGCTTCTACCCATAGGCTGTTAAAAGTAAGCTTAGCACTAAGCACCCCAGCAGCCGGTGTTCCTGTAAGAGGGTATCTCAGTATGTATTTCTGCCCTGCGGCTACGCTTATACTACCTAATGACGAAGTGGTAACGCTTCCCCCTGCATTGGTAATGACAAGAGACGGCGTACCTGTGGCAGGAGTAGTCCCCAGCGTATTATCTACTACAAAGGTAACTATGTTTTCCGTAGCACTCAGCGGCTGTCCTGCGGTGTATCCTCCGGTAAAGCCTTTGTCTTCCAAGCGGTAGGCTACCACAGTAGAGTGGCCGTGGTTGTCCCCATGGTTGTCCCTTTGGGTGCCGTCTGTACACTGCCATAGGGTGCCGTTGTAGAGGTCTATACAGCCCTTGGTAGTGTTATAAATCTGCAAACCTGCTACTAGCTCTCCTTGGTTCATCGCGTTTCGCTGTGCCTGGCTGAGGCGCGGGATAAGGAGTCCTTCTACCTGTCCCGCTGGGACACCAGATGCCGGACGGGAGATGTCTAATGTAGCCTTCGGGGTGTCTGTGTTAATCCCCACTTTGTGTGTCTGGGCTTGTGCCGTTACTACGGCTAATGCCCCCATAAGAATTAATGATTTTTTCATTCTGCTTCTGTTTTAATTTAATTAAACCATAAGGCATGAACCTCGCCCACAGGAAAGCCCATGCCTCTACTATTATGTACACTTGTATTTTGTTGTTCATCAGCTGATTGTGTGCGTGCTTTTAGCAAATATTTTTTCATCTTTTGGGTTTATTTCTTTGTAAAAGATAAACAAAGTTAAAAATGTTTTTGAAATATGCAAAACATTTTAACAATAACCCTAAGGCAGAAAATTACTAATTCTGTAATTTCTCTCCAAAACTAAGGTCTCCCGCATCGCCCAGCCCAGGCGTAATGTAGCCCTTGGAAGTCAGCTCTTCATCTATCGCTCCTATCCAAATCTGCGCTTCTGAGTAAGCCGTTCTG
>CALHQK010000036.1 GCA_938037185.1 uncultured Riemerella sp. | reverse complement strand
GCCCAGCCTATATTATAATAGGAAATTATTTCTCGTGGGAAGATATTTTGTGCTATGCAATAGGCTGTTTATCAGTGTTTTTTATCAATAAAATATTTAGAATAGATTAAACCTCTTCCCAATGTTTGTCTATTAAATCCATTAGAAAATCAGGGCATCGGATGATTTTTTGCGTCTGCGCATCGAGGAAAAATAGAATGGTGGAGGCTTCGGTGAGTTTTTCTCCTTCGGAATTGAAAATCTCGTATTGAAATTCTATTTTTGCGGTAGGTTTTTTTGTGATTTTGGTATGGATGTAGAGTAGGTCATCATATTTTGCTGGGCGAATATATTTTATTTTATATTTCGAAACGGGAAGCCAAATTCCTCTTTTTTCTATCTCATTGTATGAAATTCCGATAGCACGAAAAAGTTCAACTCGGGCAACTTCCAGATACTCAGCGTAGTTACCGTAGTAGACATATTTCATAGGGTCGGTTTCTCCGTAACGAACTCGTAATGAGTGTATTATGTTAATCATTCGTTAAAATTTTAAACTTCATACAAATATATTTTTAAAAAACCAATAGAGCAAAAATTTTTTTTAAAAATTAAATTTTTCATATTTGCCATATCGAAAAATGGTTTGGACTTTAAACCAAAAAAATCAAATATTTTTTAACTAATAATAAGATAGAACATGGATCAGAATTTGAAAATGATATGGGAGAATTGTCTGCTTTTTATGAGGGATAATTTGAGTTCTTTGGAGGAAAGTTCTGATTTGAAAAAACTGGAAGGTTCTTTTGATTTATTATTTGATAAAGTCCAGCCGCTGTCTTTGGTAGAGGGCAATCTTACGCTTCTCGTTCCAAGTGATTTTTATAAAGAATATATAGAAGACAACTATCTTTCTTTGCTCTCTGTAGCGTTGAAAAAATACATAGGAAAAGGTGTAAAGCTCTGGTATTCAGTATCTGAGTTGAAAGAAAAAGGCAAAGATAAAACCGAAGTTACCTATAAAGGAAGAGGAGAGCAATGTCCTAAGGTTCAGGAAGTTAGACCAGCTTCTTTTGCGGGTTCGGTGGTAAATCCTTTTGTAGTTCCGGGAATTAAAAAAGTGAATATAGATTCCAACCTGAATCCTGCCCTTTCTTTTGAAAACTTCATCGAAGGAGAGAGTAATAAATTTGCTTTTACCGTTGCCAAAACTATTTCTAGCAGACCGGGGCAAACCTCTTTCAATCCGCTGTTTATCCACGGAGGCGTAGGAGTTGGAAAAACCCATTTAGCGCATGCTATTGGGCTGGAAGTGAAAAATTTATTTCCAGAGAAAGTGGTTTTGTATCTTTCTTCGGAAAAATTTATCCAGCAGTTTGTAGCGGCGGCAAAGTCGCAGAACAAAACAGATTTTGGGAATTTCTACCAAATGGTGGATGTTTTAATTATTGATGATATTCAGTTCCTTTCTGGAAAATCGGCTACGCAGGACATGTTTTTCCATATTTTTGATCATTTGCACCAAAATGGAAAACAGATAGTTCTCACTTCTGATAAAGCACCTGTTGATATTCAAGATATTCAGGAGAGAATTGTATCCCGTTTCAAATGGGGGCTTTCTGCTGAAGTAAAATCACCGGATTTTTCCACAAGAAAGAAAATTATCACGGATAAACTCAGTAGAGATGGAATAAAGCTAACCGAAGAAATGATAGATTTTCTGGCTTCGGAGGTTAATTCTAATGTGAGAGAACTTATCGGGGTAATCAATTCAGTTATAGCGCATTCGATGATTTATAAGTCTGATTTGAGCCTTGATTTGCTAAAAGAAACGATTAATAAAATAGCTGCAAATCAGAAAAAAACTATCAATATTCCGTATATTCAAGATGTGGTTTGCGATTATTTTGGAATTCGTAAAGAGCAGCTTTTATCTAAAACCAGAAAAAGAGAAATTGCCCTGCCTAGGCAGCTTGCAATGTATTTTTCAAAAGAATATACCAATGCTACTTTTGCCAAAATAGGTGAGGAAATGGGAGGTAAAGACCATACGACCGTGATGTACGCTTGTGAAACGATAAAAGATGTCTCTAAGGTGGATAAAGAAATTAAAAAATATCTGAAAGACCTGAAAGAGAGGATTTTTAATTAAATACATTATTTTTTACGCATATTACAAAGGAATTTCTTAACTTTATAAAGTTTTTGAGAATTCCTTTTTTTATTTTAGTTATGAGTTCTTTTGATTTGATTATTAGTGATAAAGAGAGTTTAGATTTAGAAAATATTTTCCTCAGCGAGGAGAACAGAAAGAGCGTACAACAAGTCATTAAAGAACATCGGTTTTTTGATGAATTAGATAAATATGGCTTTGCTGTTGATAATAAAATCCTATTCCATGGGCATTCTGGATGTGGAAAGACGGCTGCAGCAAAGGCCGTAGCAAAGGCACTTGGCAAAAATATCTTGATTTTGGATTTAACAAACTTTATTTCCTCTAAAATAGGCGATACAGGGAGAAATCTAAAAACGGTTTTTGATAAAGCTTCAAGAGAAAAGGCGGTTCTTTTTTTGGATGAGTTTGACCAAGTTGGGAAAATGCGGGGTAATGATGACAAGGATGTCGGTGAAATGAGGCGCTTGGTAAATACTCTTATCCAGCTGATAGACTATTTCCCGAAAGACAGCATTTTGATAGCTGCTACCAACCACCCAGAACTGATAGATACAGCACTGATGAGACGATTCCAAATAAAATTGGAATTCGAGATGCCTTCGGATGCTCAGCTTGATAGTTATTATGATGCTCATTTACAGCATTTTCCAGAGCGATTTAGAAATATAGAGAGAAAATACAAAATTTCTTATGCAGAAGCTAAAGACTATCTTCATACTTCCTTGAAAATGAATATAATAAATGAATTAGAAAATAAAAAATAACCAAAATGAACGAAATAGCACAAAATATAGCAGAAATCAAAGGCAGAATGGCTGAGGCTTGTAAAAAAGCCGGAAGAAATCCAGAAGAGGTAAAACTCCTTTTGGCGACAAAAACCGTTCCTGCGGATAGAATAAAACTGGCTCTGGCTACGGGAGAAACCTTGATAGGCGAAAACAAAGTGCAGGAGCTGAGGGATAAATACGAAGAATTAAAGGAGGTTCCTCATACTAAGCATTTTATAGGGCACCTTCAGACCAATAAAATTAAAGATATTCTAAAAGTAGAGGTGGCGTGTATAGAGAGTTTAGACCGCTGGGATGCTGCTGAAAAACTACAGCAACGCCTTGAATATGAGGATAAAACCATCGAGATTTTGATTCAAGTGAATACTTCCTATGAAGACAGTAAGTTTGGTCTTGACCCAAGTGAAGCGGTGGATTTTGTGAAGAAAGTAGCGACTTTGGACAGGCTGAAAATCAAAGGGTTAATGACCATAGGGCTGTTTAGTGCTGAGATAGAAGAAGTTAGAAAATGCTTTCAGTTGTTGAAGAAAATTCAGCAGGAAATCATAGCCGAAAATATTCCAAATGTAGAGATGAAGGAGCTGTCCATGGGAATGAGTGGGGATTTGGAAACGGCGATAGAGGAGGGCTCTACGATTATCCGTGTGGGGACTGCTATTTTCGGGAAGAGAGAGTATCCAGACAGCCACTACTGGCCTGAAAACAATAGTTAAAGTATATTAAATTTTATAATTCGCAAAGGGAATTTTTTAACTTTGATTAGTTGAAAAATTCTTTTTTTATTTAATCAATTGATACACAATATTATGCTATTTTTACTTCCTGCCTATTTATCGGAAAATTCACCGATTGAGTATTTTGCTCCTGTTGTTAAGGAATATATAATGAACTTGGATTATTTTTTCGTGGAAAATGAAAAAACGGCGAGAAAAGTTATCAAGTTTTTCGCTCCTGAAAAGAAACAATCTGAGTTGAAATTATTTCTGCTTGACAAGTATTCAGAAACTTCGGATTTAAAGGAAGCCCAAGAACTGATGAAAAAAGGGACGGATTTTGGACTGCTTTCGGAAGCTGGACTGCCGTGCATCGCAGACCCAGGGAATATTATGGTAAAGTGGGCGCATAAAAACGGCATCAAAGTGGTTCCTGTGAATGGCCCGAGTTCTATTATTTTAGCGCTGATTTCCAGTGGGTTTAATGGGCAGCAGTTTGCTTTTCATGGTTATCTTCCGATAGATAAGGATGAGCGGAAAAATAAAATCCGACAGCTGGAAAAACAAGTGCAGGAAACAGGATATTCGCAGATTTTTATGGAAACACCTTACCGAAACCAAAGGCTTTTGGAGGATTTGTGTAAGTTTTTGTCACTGCAGACAGTCCTCTGCATAGCGGTGGATATCAACAATCCAGAGAAAGAATTTATAAAAACTCTTCCCATAAAGGAATGGCAAAGAGAAGAAATAGATTTGCATAAAATTCCTGCGATATTTGTTTTAGGGCAATGAAAAAGCTGAAAATTTTATTTTGTATTTTCTTTTTTACGATTCGGATTTCTGCTCAGCAAATTTTCTCTGGAAAGGTAACCACAGAAGAAGGAATAGCGCTGGAGCAGGTTCTGGTAATTAACATGAGAAATAAAGAGCAGGTGTATACCAACAATAATGGGGAGTTTAAGATAACTGCAAATATTTCGGATGAGTTTCGTTTCGTTAAAAAAGGTTATGATAGGATATCTCATATCGTGAAATCTGCAGATTTTGACAAACACATTTCACTGCAAATGAGGAAATCTGAAACTATTATAAATGAAGTAGTTATAATTCCAAAAAGTAAAATAGACAAACTGAAAAAGGATATAGAAGTTCCTACTGTGAAGAAAGGAACAGTGTTTAAACCTAAACCAGCAAAATGGAAAGATGTTCTTAAAATAGCGCCCATTCCTATAGCGATTGCATTTGATATAAACGCCTTTGAGGAGTTGATGACAGGGAATGCGCGGAGAAAGAAAACCCGCTATAAATATGAAGAAATGCAGGCTGATATCTTGCAGGTGAAAGACCTTTTAGGAGAAGAATATTTTATAGAAAATAAAATTTCGAGTGAGAGAATTCATGAGTTTTTAGAGTTTTCTATCATTGAAAAATCAGAAATTAAAAAACACATGAAAACTGGTAATCAGACTCAAATTATGATGATTTTGGAAGAAATGTTTCCAATTTATCATAAAAGATTGGAAACTAATAATATAGACAAGAAAAATGAATAAAATAATATACATAACGGCACTTTTTTTCAGTATTTGGGGATTTTCGCAGAGTGTTTCAGGAAAAGTGGAGACGGAAGAAGGTTTGTCCATTGGTAATGTATTGGTTATCAATATTAAAACCAATGAAAAAGTATATACAGATGAAAATGGAAAGTTCACTATTTCGGCGAAGTTGCAAGATGAAATTCGTTTTGTGAAGAAAGGCTATGACCGAGTGTCTCATGTTGTGAAATCTGCTGATTTTCAGGAAGAAAAATATTTTAGACTGCAAAAATCCACTGTGACAATAGAAGAAGTGGTTATCAGCAGGCTGAAACTAACGGGAAATCTTGCCAAAGACTCCAAAACTCTGGACAAAGAAGATGTCAATGCTAAAATTCAAAAATCGCTGGGAACAGAGACCATTGAAAAACAAGTGCGAAGCATTTCTGGTTCTGCGGGAATTAGTTTTAATATGGCGTCATTGTTCGCAGGGAAGAAGAAAAAAGAACAAAAACAGCGACTGGAAAAATATGAACAATTCCAAAATAACGCCACATGGATAAGCGAAAGAGTGGATTCGGAATATTTCGTCAGCAAGGGAATTCCAGAGATGAAAGTAGCAGAGTTTATTCAGTTTTCTTTGACACAAAAACCAGAAGTAGCGGGATACATCAAAACCAATGATTTCCCTAAAATAATGACAGCACTAGACCAACTTATCCCTGTCTATCTCAAAAAAATAGAGAAAACAACAACATAAATTAAAAAAAATCCAAAAGGAAATTTAACTTTAAGGCTTTAGTTTAATCTAAAGAACAAGATTTTGATTATTTATGATACTAAATATATCAGCCTTATTTTTTCCAAAAATAATTACTTTTTTGAGTAGTTCTTGTTTTCGTAAGAAATGAAAACTTGGCTATACCCTTTTTACGCACCTAAAATGGCATAGGTGCTTACTCTTTTTTTACTATTAATTAAAAAAAATTGATAAATTATGATAAAAATTAAGCAAATTGGAGCTTCATTATCTCTAATGATATTTTTGTGGAACTGTTCTGGTTCCAATGGAGGAAACCAGCCTCAGGGAAACACTGTAAAGACCTATCCTGTGGTGGAAGTACAAGAAAAATCACTTACAGGTTATTTTGAATTTCCTGCTAATATTATGGGGAAAGTCAATAACAATGTGAGAGCTAAAATACAAGGATATATCACCAAAGTTTTAGTAGATGAGGGTCAATATGTTCAGGCAGGGCAGCCGCTTTTTACTTTGGAAACTAATTCTACTACCGAAACTGCTTTGGCGGCTAAATCAGGCATCGGTTCGGCTCAGGCAGCTGTAGCTGCGGCTCAGGCATCGGTAAATGCTGCCCAAGTGGAGGTTAATAAACTAAAACCTCTTGTAGAGAAAGGAGTGGTAAGTTCTGTGCAGCTGGAAACAGCTAATGCTAATTTGCTGAGAGCACAGGCACAGCTGAAGCAGGCACAGGCACAGCAGCAGCAGTCTGTGGCAACTTATAAGAGTGCTCAGGCGAATGTAGATTATTCCATAATTCGTGCTCCTATAAGCGGTGTGGTGGGGAAAATCAACTTCCGTGAGGGGAGTTTGGTAGGTCCTACTGATGCTACGCCTATTACTACAGTTTCGGATACTCGTGAGTTGTTCGTTTATTTCTCTTTGAACGAAAAAGATTATTTAAACTTCTTAAAGTTTGAAAAAGGAGCTACTCTTGCAGAAAAAATTAAAAATGCGCCTCCTGTGGAGCTTGTTTTAGCAAATGGGGAAGTCTATTCGGAAAAGGGTAAAATCCAGACCGTTACAGGGCAGATAGATGCTGCGACAGGGACTATTCAGTTTAGAGTTTTGTTTAATAATGCATCAGGGCTTCTGAGCAACGGGAACAGCGGAAAAGTGAGAATTCCTAAATACTATGACAATGCGACAGTAATCCCAGAATCAGCGACTTACGAACAGCAGGGATTCGTATACGCCTATAAAGTAGGAGAAAAAAATATAGTAAATAATGTGATAGTAAAGGTTACTGACCGTGTAAACAATATGATTATCGTAGAAGATGGACTGAAAAAGGGAGACAAGATAGTGGCTCAAGGAGTGGCTTCTCTAAAACCAGAAACAGAAATTAAACCTAAACAAGTAAGTCTAGACAGTTTAGTACAAGCAATAAAACCAATTTTCTAATATGATAAAAATGTTTATTAACCGTCCGGTTTTATCCACGGTTATATCAATTATAATAGTGATATTGGGTGTTTTGGGGATTGTTTCTCTTCCCGTGACACAGTATCCAGATATCGCACCGCCTACCGTTATGGTTTCCGCAAATTATACAGGGGCGAATGCCGAAACGGTAATGAAAAGTGTGATTATCCCATTAGAGGAACAAATCAATGGGGTGGAAGGTATGGACTACATCTCTTCTACAGCGACCAATAGTGGTTCAGCATCGATAAATGTAGTTTTCAAACAAGGAGTAGACCCAGATATCGCGACGGTGAATGTGCAGAACAGAGTGAATAGAGCATCATCTCTTCTGCCATCAGAGGTTACGCGTGCGGGGGTTACTACCCAGAAACAGCAGACTAGTTCATTGGCGTTTTTGGCTTTTTATTCAGAAAATCCTGATTATGATGATGTTTTCATTAATAACTATCTGAATATTAGCATTGTTCCAGCCCTTAAAAGGATAAATGGAATAGGGGATGTGAATATTTTCGGAGGGAAGAACTATTCTATGAGAATTTGGCTTGACCCAGAGAAAATGGCAAATTATGGTTTGATGCCGTCGGATATTACAGCTGCATTAGCAGAGCAGAGTTTGGAGGCTGCGGCAGGACAGCTGGGGCAGAATAATGGTAATGCATTTGAGTATATAATCCGATACAAAGGGAAATTTAACGAAAAAGAACAATATGATGATATCATCATAAAAGCAATAGGAAACGGGCAGTATCTTCGTCTAAAAGATGTAGCAAAAGTAGAGCTTGCAGCTTTATCCTATATTACCGAAGGACAGAAAGGAGATTATCCTTCTGTGGCATTTGCGATTAACCAGACACCAGGGTCTAATGCTCAGGAAATCTTAACGAATGTAAAAGCCTACCTAAAAGAAAACGAAAAATCAATGCCGAAAGGAATCAAATATGTGTTTAATATGGACACCAGCGAATTCCTATCTGCATCCATCAGCAGTGTAATCAGCACATTGATAGAAGCCTTTATTTTGGTGTTTTTAGTGGTGTATATTTTCCTGCAGGACCTTCGTTCTACATTGATTCCAGCCATAGCCGTGCCTGTTTCTATCGTGGGAACATTCTTTTTCCTAAATTTATTGGGGTATTCTATTAACTTGCTGACATTGTTTGCGTTAGTGTTGGCGATTGGTATTGTGGTGGATGATGCCATAGTGGTGGTGGAAGCCGTCCATGCCAAATTAGAAAGAGGAGCAAAAAGCACGAAAATAGCAGCCGAAGAGGCGATGAGCGAAATCACTGCTTCATTGATTTCCATCACATTAGTAATGGGTGCTATTTTCATTCCAGTGTCCTTTATTTCTGGGCCTACGGGAGTTTTCTACCAACAGTTTGGATTGACGATGGTGATTTCCATTTTTATTTCAGCAGTGAATGCATTGACTCTCAGCCCGATGCTTTGTGCATTGTTGCTAAAAGTTCATAATAATGAAGAGCACAACAAAAAAGGATTTTTAGGAAGATTTTTTGAGAAATTTAATATTGCTTTTGAAGCTGTTACAGTTCGCTACATCAAAGTAGTAGAGATTTTTGTAAAGAAAAAATGGCTGGTAGTGGCAGTATTTGCCATCTCTGGGGGTATACTTTATTGGGCAAATTCTACGATGAAGTCAGGTTTTGTGCCGACAGAAGATAGAGGATTTGTGATGATGAATATAGAGCTGGCACCAGGGGCATCTATGGAGAGAACTTTTAACCTTGCAAAAGAAGTTCAGAAAAGAGTAAAAGGAGTGGAAGGAATAGAAGATGTGACTATAGTGGCAGGGAATAGTATCATGTCTGGAGCAGGTAGTAACAATGCCTTAGGATTTGTCCTGCTGAAGCCTTTCGAAGAGAGAACTAAAAATAAAGGGCAAAGTGCGGAGGAAATTACTAAAAAATTATTTGGTTTAGTTAGTGATTTTACAGAAGCAAAAGTGATTTTCTTCCAACCGCCGAGTATCCCAGGGTATGGGACAAGTTCAGGGATAAGTTTTGAGCTTTTGGATAAAGAAGGAGGAGACTCTGAAACATTGGCTAAAAACACTCAGCAATTTTTGGGAGAACTCATGAAACGCCCTGAAATACAGTATGCCCAAACATCATTTAATACCAATTATCCTCAGTATGAAATGACCATCAATGTAGCGAAGGCGAAAGAATCTGGTATTACGGTGAGCTCTATTATCAATACGATGCAGGGATACATAGGAGGAATTTATGCAGCGGATTTCACTAAATATGGTAAGCAGTTTAGAGTTATGGTTCAGGCGCTTCCTAATAGCAGAAATAGTGTGGAGGATTTGAGTAAAATGTATGTAAGAACATCGACTGGAGCGATGACACCTGTTTCTCAGTTTGTTTCATTGGAAAGAGTGTATGGTCCTCAATCTTTGAAAAGACACAATCTTTACTCTTCTGCGAGCATTAATAGTGCTAATGCAGTAGGGTATAGTACAGGTGATGCGATGAATGCTGTTCGTGAGGTGGCAGCACAGACATTGCCATCAAGCTATGGTATTGATTTCACAGGACTATCCAGAGAAGAGGCGAATGCTAGTTCTCAAACAGTGATGATTTTCGGATTGAGTTTATTGTTTGTATATTTCTTCTTATCGGCTCAGTATGAGAGTTATATCCTGCCGTTGGTAATTATTTTCTCTTTGCCTATTGGTATCATGGGAGCGTTTCTTGGACAGAATTTGGCTGGATTGGAAAACAATATTTATTTCCAAATTGCACTAATCATGCTCGTAGGACTTTTGGCGAAGAATGCGATTTTGATTGTGGAATTTGCAGTGCAGAGAAGAATGCGAGGAGACAACATTGTCCAAGCGGCATTATTGGCTTCCAAAGACCGTCTTAGACCTATTCTGATGACTTCATTTGCTTTTATCTTAGGTCTGGTTCCTTTGATTACATCTACTGGAATTGGGTATATTGGTAACCGTTCTATCGCTACAGGTGCGGCTGCGGGACTTCTGATAGGGACATTTGTAGGCTTGTTGGTTATTCCTGTACTGTTTGTAGTTTTCCAATATTTACAGGAGAAAGTAAAGCCAATAAAATTTGAAGATAAAGAAGAGCTTTAATAAAAAATAACGAAAAATGTTTAATAAATTAAATATTAAAAATATAGGTCTTGGCATCGGTTTAGGTGCGTTGGTGGTTTCCTGCGGCACTCAGCAGAAATACCAGCGACCAGCCGATATAGAGAAAGACATGATTTATAGAACGGATCAGCTTCCTGCGGACAGCACATCTATAGCGGCTAAGTCTTGGAAGGAGATATTTACAGATACACATCTTCAGGGCTATATCTCTAAGGCCTTGGAGAATAATCTGGACATCAGAATAGCCCAGCAGAATATCATCTCTGCTGAGGCCTATCTAAAACAGCAGAAACAGGGAATTCTTCCCACGCTGAGTGTCGGGGCTAATTATTCTTTCCAAACGCCGTCTCTCAACTCTTATTCGGGGAGATTTTCTACGGATAGAACTTATATTAACCAGTTTGACCTTAGTGCAAGTTTAAGCTGGGAATACAACCTTGGCGGTTCATATATGTCAGGGAAAAGGGCTCAGGAGGCGGCTTATCTGAGTGCAGTAGCGACTCATCAGTCAGTGAAGACAGATTTGGTGGCGTCTGTGGCATCGGTATACTATCAACTTTTGGCTTTGGATGAACAGAAAAGAGTGGTAACGAACACGATAGAACTTAGAAATAAAAATCTGGAAGTTACCAAAGCTCTGAAAGAAGCAGGCTCCCTTACCGAAGTGGCAGTGAAACAAAGTGAAGCTATTTCTATAAATGCTGAATCTCAGTTGGTTACGCTGGATAATCAGATTTCTATTTTAGAAAATTCACTCAGCATACTTTTGGGAGAGGCGCCAAGACAGATAGAGCGTGGAAAACTCACAGAACAGGTGCTTCCAGCGGATTTTGCTTTGGGATATCCTGCCCAGCTTTTGTCCAACAGACCTGATATTATGGCGGCAGAATACAACCTTATCCAAGCATTTGAGCTCACGAATGTAGCCAAAGCTTCGTTTTATCCATCGCTCAGATTGAGCAGTGCTTCGGGAGGTTTCCAGACGATGCATTTGGAGAATTTCTTTAATGCTCATTCGCTCTTTGCATCGGTGGCAGCGGGAATTTTGCAGCCGATTTTTAATAAGAGACAAATCAAAACTCAATACGAAGTAAGCCTTGCCAATAAGGAAAAAGCTTATCTTAACTTTAAAAAAGCGGTGCTCACTGCCAGTCAGCAGGTTTCTAATGCGATGAATACTTATACGGCTCAGCAGCAGTTTATTTCATTGAAAAAGAAAGAGTTAGAAACTTATAAAAAAGCCGAAGAATACTCTGAAGAACTGATGAGGTATGGTATGGCGAATTATCTAGAAGTAATCAATGCAAGTGTAAACAGCCTGAATGCAGAACTGAACATAGTAAATGCAGAATACAACCAGATGAAAGCCATCATAGACCTTTATAAAGCTCTCGGAGGAGGCTGGAAATAAAAAGACAATAAAGTTTAATTTAAAAACAGAGAAACCACATAGATTTGATTTATGTGGTTTTTCATTTAAGAAAGTTTAACTTTGCAAAAAATATTAAATCCAAATGGCAAAAATTATACGAATTCATCCAGAAAATCCACAGGAAAGACAGATAAATGAAGTGGTGGAAACCCTGAAAAAAGGAGGGCTGATAGTCTATCCATCGGACACGGTGTATGCTCTGGGATGTGATATCAATAACTTGAAAGCAATGGAAAAACTAGCCCAGCTGAAAGGAATAAAATTAGAAAAGTCTCATTTTACCATTATATGTAATGACCTGAGCCACTTGTCAGAATTTACAAAACCGATAGAAACTTCCACATTCCGACTTTTGAAAAGTAAACTACCTGGGGCTTTTACCTTTATTTTAGAAGCAAATAAAAATTTGCCTTTGGCTTATAAAGGGCATAAAACCATAGGAATACGAGTTCCGAATCATTCTGTGCCACAGATGATTGTAGAAAGTCTCGGCAACCCAATAGCTTCCACTTCTATAAAAGATGATGATGAAGTGATAGAATATTCTACCGACCCAGAGCTTATAGCTGAAAAATACAATAAAAGCGTGGACATCGTGATAGATAGCGGCTGGGGAGATCTGGTGCCTTCTACGATAGTAGATGTGACGCAGGGAATACCAGAAATTGTCCGACAGGGAAAAGGCGAATTATAAGTTTTTATTAAATCTAATGCAATGAAAATACTTACTTCTCCAGCTAAATTGATGAAAGTTGGGGGTTCTTCGGAATTTATAAAGCCTACAGAGCCTCAGTTTATAGAGGATTCGGTTTTTATTCAATCTTATTTAAAGGAAAAAACGCCCAATTTCTTGGCGGAACTTATGGAGCTTTCTCCAAAATTAGCCGATGAAAACTGGGAAAGAAACCAAAACTGGAAAAAAAATCCATCCGAAAACGAATCTGCTCCAGCCTTGTTGGCTTTTACGGGCGAGGTTTATCGTGGGTTGGATGCGCCGAGTTTGGATAAAAAGGCGATTGATTATCTGCAGGAGCATTACAGGATGCTTTCGGGGCTGTATGGTCTGCTGAAACCTTCTGACCGCATTATGCTGTATCGACTGGAAATGGGGCGAAAATTTCAGTTTGATAAGTATAAAAATCTATACGAATTTTGGTCGGATAAGATTACAGAACAGCTTAATTCTGAGCTGAATGAAGGCGAACTTCTGCTCAATTTGGCGAGTAATGAATATTTTAAAGTAGTAAATCGTAAAAAACTCCATGCCCAAGTGGTTGATTTTGACTTTTATGAAATGAAAACGGGAAAGCCTAAAACCATAGTGGTTTATACGAAACACGCTAGAGGGCTGGTGGTGCGCTTCTGTGCAGAAAACAATGTCCGTTCCTTGGAAGAGTTGAAAGCCTTTGGCGAAGAGAGATATATCCTAAATGATGAACTTTCCACAGAGAATAAACTTGTTTTTATGAGGTAAGATTTTGTAAATACTTACTCTTTAATATATTACAGAGACAAAAATACATATTTTTTGCCTCTGTTTTTTTTATATTCAGTTCAGAAATATTGATTTAAGTTACTCTCCAATACAGCTGGAAATCGCTTTTTCTATTCTGTCATCCAAATCTTTGGGAGAATTGTCCATAGATATATCAACAATTTCATCATTGCTGAGGCTCTCATTAAGCTTATTCATCGCACATTCGCAATATTCTCTTGCCTCACTTTCTTTTAATCCAGAATTTTCGATACAAGATTTTATGCCTTCTTTTATAAAGGTTTTACGGAGACCCTCGCTGTATACGTTTTTTATTTTTTCTGTTGCTTTTTGAGCTGAATCACTGCTGCATGCACCTAAAATAAACATCGCAGATAAGATGAAAATAGAATTTTTCATAATGATATAATTTAAGAACAAATTTAAGGAAATATTTTTAATACTGATAATCAGTAGTTTAATTAATTTTATTTTAAAATTTAACTACTTTGTATTGCATAATACTTTATTGTTCGTATATTTGTGGTGTAAAATAAGACGAACACCAATCATTAACTATATAAAGAACAAAGGATGAATATCGAAAACACTAAAGCGCAGATGAGAAAAGGAATACTGGAATTTTGTATTCTGAGCCTCATCAAGAGAAGAGAGATGTATGTTTTGGATTTGATGGAGGAGCTGAAAAAAGCCGATATGGAAGTAGTAGAAGGAACACTCTATCCACTGCTGACAAGGCTGAAAAATGCAGAAATCCTCTCTTACCGCTGGGAAGAATCCACAGGAGGGCCGCCCAGAAAGTATTATAAACTCACGGAGAAAGGGGAACTTTTCATAGCGGAGTTAGACAAAACATGGAACCAATTAATAGAATCAGTAACTCAAATCACAAAAAATCAATAACATGAACAAGACAATATCTATCTCATTAGCAGGGTTTTCCTTCATCATAGAAGAGCAAGCCTACGAGAAACTAAACGCTTATTTACAAGCGCTTCGGAATTCTTTGGAAAAAGATGAAGCCGATGAAGTGATGTATGATATAGAAATCAGGATTGCAGAAATTTTCAGAGAAAATCTTGATAAAAGAGAAGTGGTGAATAGTGATGATGTGGAAAAAGTCATTGCCCAGATAGGAACTCCAGAGGCCATAGAAGGGCAGAGTGAAGAAAATGCAGAGCAGGAAATCCCTCAAGAAAAGATAAAAAAAGAACTTTTCCGAGATATGAAAAGGGGCAAGATAGCAGGTGTCTGTGCAGGGCTGGCTCAGTATTTCGGGATGGACATTTCGCTGATGAGGATTATTTGGATTTTGGTATTTATTTTCTCTGTGGGCTTTGTTTCTGTGGTGGCTTATGTCATTCTGTGGGTAGTAGTTCCAGAGGCGGAAACGGCGTCAGATTTTTTGAAAATGCAGGGAAGACCCATCAATTTTGACAGCCTTAAAGAAGCAGGGCAGAGGGTGAGTTCTTTTTACAATGAAAATAAATCAGAAATAGCCAAGACAGGAGCTGGCATCTGGAAAGTTATCCGAATTATTTTAGGAGGTATAATGGCTCTTATTACTATTAATGTTTTGGTTTCCTTGGTTAGTTTTATATTAGTATTTTTTGGAGCTTGGGATTTTCAGTTGTTTGGGAAATATCAGGATTTGGAAGAGTTTAATTTCTTTTTTAATACAGATGAGAATACAAGGTATGCCTTTATGGCGATCGTAATCATCGGAATTTTAATTCCTGCTATTGTCTTTATGGCATTGAGTATCAAATTGTTTTCACCTAAAACAAAAATAAGATATGCGGGCTTTTTAGTGGGAATTCTTTTTGCTTTGTTGATGATTTTAGCTGTTTATTTTGGTCTTTCAGTGCAAAAGAAAGAACTGATTTACAGCGGAAATAATGTTCAGGAAGAACGAGTTTCTATCAATACCCAGTCAAATGTCCTTACCCTTGATTTGAAGCGGGTAGAGATTCCGCAGAACTTTAGAGCCTATGGAGATGATATTTTTTCGGATAAGAAAAAAATCTATAAAGAAGATGAGCCGGATGTCTATATTACAAGAAGAAATGATGTAAAACAGCCGTATATCATGATTAGAAAAAAAGCCGATGGCTATAATATCCCTATCGGTTTGAGTGTTCCTGTGGAAGTTTCTGGTAATGCGGTATTGTTGCCGAACTATATAAGTTATTCCTATGACCAAAGATTTAGGGATTATGATGTGGACTATGAACTGGTCATTCCTGAAACGATGGAAATCAAGGATTTAAGCGATGGAAAGCTAGATATCCATGGAGATGAACGCGGATTTTATAGAGAAGAAAGAGGATATCAGCCAGAGCCGCAGGTGGAATCAGACACCATATCAACAAGTAGAAAATATTAACTAAACTAAATTACAAAGTATTTTTAAATAATGTTTTGCAGAGTTGCAGAACATTATTTTTTAACATCAAATATAAAATGCGCATAATGCTTTTTGAAAAAAATAATGTAGATTTGCTCTTTTAACTTTTAATCATGAGAAAAATAATAGGATCATTACTGCTGAAGCTTCTGGGCTGGAAGGTGGAGCTGGAGGGGGATTTAGAGAATCTGAACCGCTGTGTGCTTATCGTGGCGCCGCATACGGACAATATTGAATATCTTTTGGGGAATTTAGTTTATTGGAAATACAATAAACCGCTGAGAGTCATCATAAAAGATGCTCATACTAAGGCTTGGTATGGATTCATTGTCAAGGCGTTAGGCGGGATAGGGATTAATCGTTCCCAAAGAAATAATCTTGTACAATTTGTCACTGAATTGTTTAAAAAAGAGGATTTCAGTTTGGTGATTTGCCCAGAAGGAACACGCTCCCGAGTGGAAAAATGGAAACTTGGATTTTACCATATGGCGCTGGGTGCGAGGGTTCCGATAGTTTTTGGGGGGGCAGATTTTAAAACTAAAAAAATTCACATCGGAAGAAAAATCAGTGTGGAGGATTTGGAAAGTCGCTCTTTTGAAAGCATAATGGACGAGATTCAAGACTATTACAAGGATTTTACACCAAAGTATCCAGAAAAGTGGAATCCAAAAATTTATTAAAAATTCTTGGAAATCAGGTATCAATTTGTTTTTTTTGCTAAAATTAAATATGAAAAAAATCCTTCATAAAGTATTAATGGATTGATTATATAAAGGAATAAAAATCCTTATCCATAAATAAAAAACCTCCTTGAAAAAGGAGGTTTGGTTTTATTCCCATTCTATGGTTGCAGGCGGCTTGCTGGAAATATCGTAAGCCACACGATTGATGCCTTTTACTTCGTTGATGATGCGGTTGGATATCAATTCCAAAAACTCGTAAGGAAGTTTGCTCCATGTCGCAGTCATAAAGTCTATGGTATTCGCAGAACGAACCACTGCGGTGTATTCGTAAGTTCTCTCATCGCCCATTACGCCCACAGATTTCACAGGAAGAAGCACTACGAACGCTTGGCTGACTTTGTCATAAAGCTCGTGTTTGTAGAGTTCTTCAATGAAAATATCATCTGCCTCCTGAAGAATTCTTACTTTTTCTGCATCTACTTCTCCTAAAACTCTGATTCCCAGCCCTGGACCAGGGAACGGATGGCGGTGGACAAGGTGGCTAGGGATTCCCAATTCTTCACCTACTTTTCTCACTTCATCCTTGAAAAGTTCGCGCAGAGGTTCTAAAAGTTCAAATTTCATATCCTCTGGAAGTCCGCCCACATTGTGGTGGGATTTTATCACTGCCGAAGGACCTTTGATGGACTGAGATTCTATCACATCGGGATAGATAGTCCCTTGTGCCAAGAACTTCGCACCTTCTATTTTTGAAGATTCTTCATCGAAAACTTCTATAAATTCATTTCCAATGATTTTTCTTTTCTGCTCTGGGTCGGACACGCCTTTTAATTTAGCCAAAAATCTCTCAGAAGCGTCGATACATTTGATATTCATATGGAAATGCTCTCCATAGTTCTGTATTACTTTTTTCGCTTCATCTTTTCTTAGGAGTCCTGTATCCACGAAGATACAAGTCAGCTGGTCGCCTATCGCTTTATGGATAAGTACAGCAGCCACAGAAGAATCCACACCGCCAGAAAGTCCTAAAATCACTTTTTGATTTCCGACTTTTTCTTTGATTTCGCTGACAGTTTTTTCTATGTAATTGGTTAATTTCCAGTTTCTTTCTGCTTTGCAAATTTTAAACACAAAATTTTCCAGCATTTTTCCGCCTTCTTCACTGTGGGTCACTTCTGGGTGGAACTGCACGGCGTAGAAGTTTTTAGCCTCGTTGGAAATAGCCGCAATCACGCCTGATTTAGCATTGATTTCAAAATCCTTTGGAAGCTCCTTTACTTCATCAAAGTGGCTCATCCAAACGATAGAATTTTGGCTCACTCCCTCGAAAAGAGCGCAAGGTTTTACAATCTCCAAATGAGATTTTCCGTATTCGCCTTTGGTGCCTTTTTCTACCTTTCCGCCGAGGAGATGCGCCGTAAGCTGCATTCCGTAGCAGATTCCTAAAATAGGAATTCCGAGATTAAAAATTTCTTTATCCACCAAATGTGCATCTTCTGCATTTACGGAAGATGGCCCGCCCGAAAGTATGATTCCAGCAGGTTTTTTAGCCTTGATTTCGTCGATGGGAGTGTTATAAGGAATAATTTCCGAATACACCTGCATTTCTCGTACTCTTCGGCTAATCAGCTGATTGTATTGAGACCCGAAATCAAGGACAATGATTCCATTATTCATATTGATATGGTTTTTTGCTGAAAATTATTTAACTAAACCAATATCTTCTCTGTGATATGCATAGTCAAAATTGACAGCATCTGCATCTTCATAAACCTTTTGTCTAGCCTCTTCGTAAGTGTCACCAGTGGCAACTAAATTCAGCACTCTTCCGCCGTCTGTTACGATTCTGCTTCCTTGGTATGTAGCTCCAGCAAAGAAAACTTCACTGTTTTTAACTTTATCTATTCCTTTGATTTCCAGTCCTTTTTCGAAATCACGAGGATACCCGCCAGAAGCTAACACAAGACAAACAGCTTTTTTATCTGAAAATTTAAGTTCAATGTCTTTTCCATCGATACAATCATTGATAGCATCTAAAAGATTGTTTTCTAAAAGCGGCATAATAGCCTGAGTTTCAGGGTCGCCCAGACGCATGTTGTATTCTAATAGGTAGCATTCGTTATTAGAAACCAAAAGTCCAAAGAAAATAAATCCTTTGAATTTCAGCATGTTATCGTGAATTCCTTTGATGGTAGGATTCATAATATTTTGAACGAAATCTTCCATGTGTGCAGCTGTGAATTCTGGATTTGGAGCAACTGTTCCCATTCCGCCTGTGTTAGGACCTTTATCGCCATTTCCTAATTTTTTATAATCTTTCACTGCGATGCAAGGGAAGAATTTTTCGCCATTAGAGAAAGCAATCACAGAAGCCTCAAAACCTCTCAAGAATTCTTCTACAATAATTCTGATTCCTGCATCTCCATGGATTTTTCTAATCATGAAATCGTGAATGGTAGTTTCTGCTTCAGCTAAATCTTTACAGATAACCACACCTTTTCCACTTGCCAGACCGCTTGCTTTTACTACCAATGGGAAAGCCTGAGTTTTCACATAAGCAACAGCATCATTGTAAGAATCAAAAATCTTCGCTTTAGCAGTTCTGATGCCGTAGTCCTGCATGAATTTTTTGGAATAAGCCTTGCTGCCTTCTAGTAATGCAGCCGCTTTTTTAGCTCCGAAAATTCTCAATCCTTCTTTGTTAAATTCATCCACGATGCCCTCTACCAGCGGAGCCTCTGGACCTACGATAGTAAGTTCTATATCTTCTTTTTTAGCAAACTTCACAAGGTCTGCTATTTCTGTTTCGTAAACTGTTTTTCCTAATTTCTCTGTAGAGGCGTTTCCTTTTGCAAAGTAGAATTGGGTAATTCTTGGGTCATTTTTTAGTTTCCATGCGATGGCAGATTCCCTTCCACCATTTCCGATTATCAATACTTTCATAATTTGAAAATGTTATAATTAAAATATATAGTTCTACAAAAATACGCAAATTATTCTTAGAATAAAAGAATAATAAACTAAATTTTATCAGGAAAATAAATGGTTAAAAATAGGGATATTTTCTAAACAAAAAAATTTTTATATTTGCCGAAAATTTTAAATAAGTATAATTTGATAAAAAATTATTTTGTCACAAAAACATTAGAAAAATAATATGTATTGTTCAGCAGAAGAAGCGCTGTCATTGATAAAGAGCAATGATAGGATTTTTTTACAAGGAAGTGCTTGTACGCCTAATTATTTAGTAAGTGAGTTAGCAAAACGAGCAAATGAATTAAAAAATGTAGAAGTTACCTGTATCACGATACAAGGCGATGTAGAAATCACTAAACCAGAATACGAAGATAGTTTCCGTTTTAATGTGATGTTCGTCTCTACAGCAGTTAGAGAGAATGTAAACAGCGGAAGAGGAAGTTTTATTCCTATTTTCCTAGGAGATATTCCAGATTTGTTTAGAAACAATAGAATGCCGCTAGATGTAGCGATTATCCAAGTGTCTCCACCAGATGAGCACGGATATTGTACGCTTGGGCTTTCTGTGGATGTTACCAGATCAGCAGTGGATACAGCGAAATATGTCATCGCTCAGGTAAACCCTAAAATGCCGAGAACTCACGGAGACAGCGTAATTCATACGAGCCAAATTGACAAAATGGTATGGCACGAAACAGAACTGCTTACAGTAGATTACGGCGCGAAGATAGAAGAGGAAGAATTGCAGATTGGTAGAAACATTGCTGAAATCATTGAAGACCGTTCTGTATTGCAGATGGGAATTGGGACAATTCCAGATGCAGTGTTGAAGTGTCTTAATAATCATAAAGACTTGGGTATTCATACAGAGATGCTCAGCGATGGAGTAGTAGATTTGATAAAATCTGGTGTGGTGAATAACAAGTATAAAACAACTCACCCGCATAAATCAGTAACGAGCTTTGCTTTCGGGACAAAGAAATTATATGATTTTGTGAATGATAACCCAGCTTTTGCTTTCCTTGATGTGGATTATACTAACGACCCGCGTGTTATCCGTAGAAACCCTAAAGCAGTGTCTATCAATAGTGCGATAGAATTAGACCTTACAGGGCAGGCTTGTTCAGATAGTATAGGTTCTTACCAATACAGCGGTATCGGTGGACAAGTAGATTTCATGAGAGGAGCAGCGCTCAGTGAAGGAGGAAAACCTATCTTGGCGATTACTGCCAGAACTAAAAAAGGCGTGCCAAGAATCGTTCCTTTCCTAAAAGAAGGCGCAGGAGTGGTTACTACCAGAGGGCATATGCACTATGTAGCTACAGAATACGGTGTGGTGGATCTGCATGGGAAAAACTTCCAGCAGAGAGCAAAAGCGCTTATTTCCATAGCTCACCCAGATGACAGAGAAATGCTGGAAAGAGCTGCTTTTGAGAGATTTAAAAATTTGAAATTCTAAAATAAACTTTAATATTAAAAAAGGTGTGGAGCATTCCTATCGGAGTTTCACACCTTTTTTGCTTAAAAGGATAGGTAAAGATTTAGTGTTAATTATATTTCCTAAATCCTTTAAACAGAGGAATTAACCATAACAAGAGTTGACAATACTTTAGTATTACCTCTGTGTCTTCTCTCTGTAGTGGTTATAATCCTAAAATCAGTTTTGCAATCGTGAAATAAACCATCACACCAAGGATATCGTTGGAAGTGGTGATGAATGGACCTGTAGCGATAGCTGGGTCTATTTTATTTTTGTTGAGAAAGATAGGGACAATGGTGCCTATCATCGCGGCGATGATGATGACAGAAAGCAGAGCAACGGAAATTGTAATGGAAATCATCATATCATGATGATTGACAAACAAATTGAATCCCAAAATAATCAGTGATAAAATCATTCCCGAAGCCACAGCTACGCTCACTTCTTTCATTAGGGTTTTTAGGGTATTTTGTCCCAATGTATTGTTAGCAAGCCCCTGTACGATAATTGCTGAAGCCTGTACGCCGATGTTTCCAGCAGTAGCCGCTATCAGTGGAACGAAGAACATCAAGGCAGGAACATGGCTCATCGCTTCTTCATTCCCTTGTAAAACTCGTGAACCTATCAGACCGCCCACCATTCCGATGAACAGCCATGGAAGACGGGCTTTGGTGATGTTTAAGATAGTGTCTGTAGAGTCAATATCCGTAGCAATCCCTGATGCCAGCTGGTAGTCTTTATCCGTTTCTTCTTTGATGAAGTCCATGACATCATCTATGGTAATTCTCCCGACTAATCTTCCCAAAGCATCTATTACAGGCACCTCAAAAAGGTCGTATTTCTGCATGTATCGCGCCACATCTTCGGCAGGTTCATTGTCCTGCACACATCTTATTTTGGAATTATACACATCCGAAACCTTGGAAGAAGTGCTGGTGGTAAGCAGTTTTTTTAAACTGAGGGTGCCAAGGAGCTTGTCTTGTTCGTCCACCACATAGATAGAGTAGACTTCGTCCATGTCTTCGGCTTGTTTGCGCATTTCCCTTACTGCGGCGATGATGGATAGATTATGGTCTACTTTTACCAACTCAGTAGCCATGAGACTTCCCGCTACATGGTCGTCATAGCGGAGGAGTTCTACGATGCTCTGCGCCAGTTCATTATCATCTATATGCTGGATGATTTCATTTTGTTGGTGTTCAGGAAGTTCAGCAATGATGTCTGCTGCATCATCTGAATTTATCTCGCCAATGATTTCTTCTGCGATTTCTTTGGTCGAGAAGTTTTTTAGGAATTCTTTTCGGTCTTCTTCATCGATGTACAAAAGCATTTCCGCAGAAACATCATTGTCCATAAGTTCGTAGAGAAACACCCTTTGAGAATCATCTAAAATCCCAAACAAATTGGCAATATCCACCGCCTCCATCTCCGAAATGATTTCCGAAATGGCTTTTGCATTTTTCTCTTCAATGTACGAAAGCAGCGGCTGGTAGATGTTTTCTTCTTTTTTTGGCATAGATTATTTTAGATTTTCTTTCCACTCGTTAGTAAATGAGATGAAATCTTGTACAGATAGTTCTTCCGCCCGCAAATTTAAGAAATTATGACCAGAAAGTCCCTCAGGAATGTTCAAAACTTTTAGTGCATTGCTGAGTTTTTTTCTTCTTTGGTTAAAGCCGGCTTTTACGATATTTTTGAACAAAATTTCGTTTCCTGCAAGTCCTTCTTTGGGATTTCTAAGCAGCGAAATCACACCAGATTTCACCTTTGGTGGTGGATTGAAAACATTTTCATGAACCGTGAAAAGATATTTGACATCATAATAAGCCTGAACCATTACAGACAAAATTCCATAATCTTTCGTTCTGGGAACGGCTGCTGTTCGTTCGGCCACTTCTTTTTGGAACATTCCCGCCATTTCTGGTATCTGCTGATAGTTTTCTATGATGTGAAATAAAATCTGCGAAGAAATATTGTACGGAAAATTCCCTATCACAGCTACCTGCTCATTTGGAAAGATTTTAGAAAAATCTGTTTTCAGGAAATCTCCCACAAAATGGTTTTCTTTTAGCCGAGGATAATGCTCTTTTAGGTAGGCGATAGACTCTGTATCTATCTCTGCCACAAAGGTTTCGGTTTCTTTTTCTAAAAGATATTTGGTGAGGACGCCCATCCCTGGGCCTACTTCTAATACATTGTTATAACCACTGAAATGAAGGCTGTTTGCTATTTTTTTTGCGATATTTTCATCGGTTAGGAAATGCTGTCCGAGGTGTTTTTTAGCCTTTACACTCATTAAATTCTAAATTTTTCGGCAAAGTTAAGGCTTTTTGAAACAAAATTTATGATTTAATTAACATCAATTTTTTCGTATTCCTACTTTGATTTAGCGAGATTTTTTCTATTTTAGCCGAAAAATTAACTAAATGGCAAATACAGCAGATGATTTTAGTAAAAGAAGACTCCGTTCCAGTAACATTACTGTGACAATAAGTATCTCATTGGTTCTCTTTTTGGTGGGGCTTTTTGGGCTGATTTTAATCAATGCGCAGAAATATTCCGACTATATAAAAGAGCAGCTCGTAGTGGAGGTTTATTTTGATGAGTATTTAGACCCGAAAGACTCAGCGAAAGCCGACCAATACCACCAAGAAACTTATAAAGAAGTCTCTACTCAATATTATGTAAAAAAGGCGAGATTCATCAGTAAAAAAGAAGCTGCTGTAATTGCTAAAAAACAGCTGGGGATAGATTCTGAAGCCTTGTTTGAGGAAGAAATATTTCCGCCGTCTATAGAAGTAACCCTGAAACCGGATTATATCGCTCCTGATAAAATAAACGGCGTGATAAAGAGCCTCGGCGGTATAAAAGGCGTCCATGAAGTGAAGAATGATAGCGAACTAACGCAGAAGGTTTATTATAATCTGAATAGAATTCTGCTGTGGATTATAGGATTTACCGTGCTGTTTTTGATAATTGCTATCATATTGATAAACAGTTCTATCCGTTTGAAAATTTTCTCTAAACGATTCATCATTAAGACCATGCAGCTGGTAGGAGCGAAGAGAAGATTTATCTTGAAACCATTTGTAAAAGAAGCGGTTATCATTGGGATTGTAGGGGCTGCTATCGGGCTTGCGTTCTTATTTGCTGTTTGGTATTATTTTACCAGTCAGATAGGCTCTGATTTTGTGCAGGATACTGATAAATTTATCTGGTTGGTTTTAGGAGTGGTTTTAGTGGGGATTGCCATCACGGTGTTAAGCACTATTTTCGCGACATGGAGATTCCTAAAAACCAATACGGATGATTTGTATTATTCTTAATTTATAATTAATGAAAACAAAGAAAAAAGATAAAAATATTTCAGCGGAAAACACATTTTATTTCAGTAAGAGTAATTTTAAGTTGATGCTGATAGGTTTGGGGCTTATAGCTTTTGGGTTTGTCCTAATGATGGGCTATGGAGCGAATACCAAGCCAGATGGCTCTTTTGACCCAAACTACTGGAATGATGATATTTTTTCTGTGGTAAGAATCAGAATAGCGCCTTTATTAGTGATTGTTGGTTTTGTGGTGCAGGTGGTTGCTATACTAAAAAGAAATAAATAATGGATATAGTAAAAGCTATTATTGTTGCAATCGTAGAGGGACTTACGGAGTATCTTCCGATTTCTTCTACGGCTCATATGGGATTTACAGCGGCTCTGCTCGGAATGGAAGAAACTGAATATCTGAAGATGTTCCAAGTGTCCATTCAGTTTGGGGCGATTCTCTCTATTGTAGTTTTGTATTGGAAAAAGTTTTTTGACTTTTCTAATTTTAATTTTTATATCAAATTGGCTTGTGCCGTTGTTCCAGCCTTGGTTTTAGGAAAATTATTTGATGATAAAATAGAAGCAGTTCTTGGTAATCAGATAGTTATCTCTTGTGTTTTGGTTTTGGGAGGAGTGGTTTTACTCTTTGTAGATAAATGGTTTGATAACAAGGAAAAGATTGATAATGAGAAAGATATATCCATCAAAAAGGCTGTGACTATCGGCTTTTGGCAGTGTCTGGCTATGATGCCGGGGACATCTCGTTCTGCGGCCTCTATCATTGGAGGAATGAGCCAGGGGCTTAGCAGAAAGGCATCTGCGGAATTTTCTTTCTTTTTGGCTGTCCCTACGATGATGGCAGTTACGCTTTATTCTGTATTTATCAAGACTTGGGGAGAGGGAACTCCTAATGCTCAGAAAGGATATGAGATGATTTTGGCATCTACAGAAAATATTTTGGTTTTCATTATCGGGAATATCGTGGCTTTCATCGTGGCGATGATAGCAGTGAAGACTTTTATCAATGTTCTTGCGAAATATGGCTTTAAGTTTTGGGGTTGGTATAGAATTATTGTCGGAATAGTTTTATTGATTTATTTTTATTTAAACAAATAATAAATGACTGCGGAGCAAATTCTTGAAGGTCAGATTTTTCTGGTTGATAAGCCCTTGGATTGGACTTCGTTTCAGGCGGTCAATAAAATTAAATTTAAACTGAAAAAAGAGTTTAAATTTAAGAAAATAAAAGTAGGGCATGCAGGAACCCTTGACCCTAAAGCTACGGGGCTTCTCGTAGTATGCACAGGCAGGGCAACCAAAAAAATATCCGAAATCCAAGATGCACCGAAAGAATACTGGACGGAAATAAAAATCGGTGTGCAGACAGAATCTTATGATACCGAAAAACCAGAAATTCTTCATACAGATATCAGCCACATCACAGAGGATTTTGTGACAGAAGTTTTACAAAAATTTTTAGGCGAAATCACTCAGAAGCCGCCCATTTTTTCCGCGATAAAGGTTGATGGTGAGAGAGCATATGATTTGGCAAGAGCAGGAGCTTCCGTAGAGATGAAATCCAGAAAAACTATGATTCACTATATCAAAGATATTCAGATAGAATTTCCATATGTCCGTTTTTTAGTGGGCTGTTCCAAGGGGACTTATATTCGCTCTCTGGCTCATGATATAGGGCAGGAACTCGGCGTAGGCGCTTATCTTACTCAGCTCAGAAGGACTAAAATAGGGGAATATAGCGTAGAGGAGGCTTCTGGCAAATTTTTGAGTAATGAATTTTTATTTTCGGAAATTTAGATTATATTTGTGTCCGTTATCAAATAATGATGATAAAAACTGCAAAACATATTAAAACTTTTTTGGCTTCGGTGCTGCTACTCATCTTCGTGATGAATGTATCGGGCTTGTTTGTGCGGTTACATCATCAGGAAACTCATCAAAAAACAGAAAAAATAGCAGAATGCAGCGATAAAGTCTGCTATCATAAAGCTCATTTACAGACCAAAAGCGACTGTGACTGCGGGTTTTTATGCACATTGAATTATTTCTATATTCTTTCAGAAAAACCACAGACAGAATTTCATGTAAATGAATATTTCTCATATTTTTCATCGTATAAAATTTTCGTATCAGAGAGGATAATTCTTCTATGGCAGTCTCGTGCTCCTCCTGTACTTTTTTAGTTTTGTTTGAATGTTTATTGATTTTTATGAAAGTCAATATTATAGTTGGTTTTAGCTAAAACCAAGGCATTCCCTTTTTCAAACAAATATTTTTCGGTTTAAAGAAATCATCCATTTCATTTTTGTATTAAATCATTTTATATGACTCAAAAATTGGTATTTGGGATTATTTTCTGTGGATTTCATATGCTTTTTTCACAGGAAATAACGCCTAAAAACATTGACACGCTTACAATTGTAAATAAAAACATATCAGCTGATAATCTTGTGAAATTTTCTAAAGAAAATCTTTCGGAAAATATAGGTCAAAATCTTTCAGAAGTGCTGTCCAAAGCAGCAGGGATTACTCTTCGGCAGGCAGGAGCTACAGTTGCAAAACCTGTGATAGAGGGCCTGGGAAACACAAGGATTTTAATTCTAAATAACGGCGTAAAACTGGAAAGCCAAGACTGGTCTGATGACCACGCACCAGAAATCAGCATAGGTATTCCGCAGAATATCAGTATAATAAAGGGTGCTCAGAGTGTGAGATATGGCGCTGGGGCTCTTGGTGGAGTGGTTCTGCTGTCTCCTAAAAACCTTAATTATAGTGAAAAATTGGCTGGTGCTGTGATGCTTTCTGGAAATTCTAATTCAGGGAAAGTCTCTGGCGGCGGCTATTTGGAAGGAGCGCTGGGGAAAAACTGGGCGTGGAGAGTGCAGGCAAATGCGCAGTATGCAGGAGATTATAAAACTCAAAATTATTATGTCAACAATACAGGAATTCGGGAGCTGAATTATTCTGCCGAGCTGGAATACCGTAAGAATGAATTTAAGTCTAATTTGTATTTTAGTGTATATAACTCAGAATTAGGGATTTTCTATGGTGCGGCGTCTAGTAATATAGATGATTTTGAGAGCAGGCTGAAACTTGGCAGACCTATTACTACATATAGTTTTTCCTACGATATTACAGCTCCAAAGCATAATGTGGCTCATTATTTCTTGAAAAGTGAAACCGAATTTAAACTTAGTCCGAATAATCATTTTGATTTGGTTTATGCTTATCAAAATAATCACCGAAAAGAGTTTGATGTCAGAAGGTTGGACAGAACTACAATTCCAACGCAGGATACCAAACTTGACTCTCATTTTGTGGAAACGATTTGGAAAAACACGCATTTTAGAGGATTGGAAACTCAGTTTGGGGTAAGTTATTTGAGAAAAGAAAATTTCAATGTGCCAGGAACAGGTGTAGTTCCTACGATTCCGAATTTTGTTTTGAATAATTACGCAGGATTTTTCATTTCCGAATTTAAAAGAGGAAAATGGCTGGCAGAGCTGGGAGCGCGTTTTGATTTTAGAACGATAAATTCTTTGGGATATGATATGTTTGGTCAGCTCTATGGCGGAAAGAGAGATTTTTCAAGTTTTTCGTACAGCGGAGGGGTTCATTATCAGATTACTGAACATCTGGAATATGTGGCTCATGCAGGATATGCGTGGCGTGCGCCAGAGCCTTATGAACTGTATATCAACGGAAAACAGCACGGAATTCCGATTTATTATGTAGGTGATAAAAATCTAAATGCAGAAAAAGGGCTGAAAATAGTCAATAAATTGTCATACAAAAAAAATAGATTTTTTGCGGAGATGTCTGCGTTCGTTCAGCCGATTAACAATTTTATTTACAGCATTCCTACGCATCAGTATAGAGTGTTGTTTTCTGGGCCGGCGGCGTTATTTGAGTTTGTGCAGAGCGATGCTCTTTTTCGTGGGGGAGATTTGGCAGTGGGAATTCCTATTTCTAAAAATTTAGAATACCATTCTAATCTTTCTTTGGTCTATGCGGACGACCAGCATACCAAGGCATATCTTCCACAGATACCGCCATTACAGCTTTCGCAGAGTTTAAAATGGAATATTCCGACTTCTGTTTTCAAGAATTTTTATGCAAAAGTGGAGCACCAGTATTTCGCGAAGCAGAGAAGGTTTAATCCTGATTTTGACCTCGTGGCGGACTCTCCTGATGCCTACCATTTATTGGGTATGAAAATAGGTGCAGAGCTGGAATACAGCAATAAGAAAAGTGTAAAATTCTTTTTAGGCGTAGAAAATCTTACCAATGCACTTTATAAAAATTATACCGATAGATTGAGGTATTTTATTCATGGGAAAGGGATTGATATTCAGTTTAAAACCCAATTTAATTTTTAATAATCATTAATTCTAATAAATTTTAACATTATGAAAAATAAGTTTTCACTAAACAAAATTTTGACAATGCTAATGCTATTTCTAGCGGTTTTCAGTATTTCTTCTTGTAGCAGAGATGGCGACAGCCCTCAGGCACCAACGGACGAAACCAAAGACAGAGGACACGAAATGCCTGATAGAGTGGAGTTTATATTTAAAAATACAGCGACCTCACAGGAGCAAAGAAGAACGGCGCTGCTGACCCAAGATGGATTGAAATTTGACAATACAGCAGCTGTAGAATGGAAAGAGGGAAAAAGCTATCTCCTTGAAATAGTGTATTATAACAATGGAAGGAGACTTAATAGTGAATTTGTTTCACAGGAAATGGCGCCTATTCATCAACATTTCTTTCAGTTAAATAAAAACGGAAAGCTGATGGAAGAAACAGAAATGGATAAATTGGTAAGCTACGAGTATCAGGATACAGACCCTGAAAATGGAGTTTTGGGAGAGAGTGGAGTGAGCCTTCGCCGCCGCTCTTGGGATACACAAAACCCTACGGAAGTAGACCCTATCGGACTGAAAGGAGTTTTCACTATAAAAACCACTGGTTTGGGAACTCAGAGTTTTGATTTAAGGATAAGATTAGCCCATTTCTTAGTTAAGAATAAACTAGAGCCTAAGACAGGAAGAGCCAGAAAATACAATGTGTTGCATTATAGTGGTTCATTTGTCCTAGATGCGGATATGAAAGTCCCAGTGAAAATAGTTCAATAATATTTAGATAATTTAAAGTAAACAAATAAAAATTTAATAATATGAAAAGTTTTTTAAGAGCAATCAAAGTTGTATTAGCAGTAGTGTTTTTTGTTTTTTCACTTTTGGCTTGTCGAAGTCAAGACAATGATGATATAGTCGTACCAAAGCCAAAACCAGAGCAGCCTAGTACGGAGCTGAAATGGAGCAAGGTGGAATTTCGTTTTACAGAAGGGCATTCTCACGGGTATTTTCATGGTTCGCCAGAATATCCAGGTGTGAAATATCTGAAATCTGTACAAAAATTCTTTTTTGAGAATAAAAATGGTCAGATAGTTCCATCGGCTGATAATCCTGCTGCCCTTAGTGTAATGTCTGCTGATGGAGGGATGTCTCTCTATGGGTTGGAAATCATCTATTATAACGAAAAAGGAGAGCGAATCAATAGTGTTTTAGCATCTGATGAGGCAGCAAAACAATATCAGCACTTCTTTTTAATGGAAAATATAGTGGCTATAATTGGCGGAACAGTAGTTCCAAATAAGGAAATCATGACTTATAAATACCGTGATACCAATCCTGAGAATAAATACATTTTTAAAAGCTTTGGAGGTCAGCGTGATGCTATATTAAGACCAGAAAAAATAGGACTGAAAGGATTTTTTGATGTGAAAAAACCGTATTTGAATTTTGATTTGAGGATTGTTTTGGCTCAGTTCAGCCAAAAGCCAGATAATTTGGAGTATGATAAACTTCCTTCGGCTTCTTTTGATAAAAAATTGGATATCAAAATCCCTGTTCATATTTATACAGATAGAATTAACGAAGACAGCTTGATTGAAGATGCTATGAGGGAATTTGGAGTTACAGAAGCTGAGATAAAAGCAGATATAAATGCAAAATTGAATTCAGAAGTTAATTCTGAAAGTAGTGGAGTTTTCCTCTAAAAAAATAAAAATCTCTTTCAAATTGAAAGAGATTTTTTTATTGAAATTTATTTTTCTTGTTCCAGATTTTTCTGCCAGAGCCAAGTGGTTCTCAGAGCTTCTTCCAGTGGAGTTTCAGCCTTCCAGCCAAGTTCTTTTTCGGCTTTGGAAGCATCTGCATAAGCGATGGTAATGTCGCCCGCTCTTCTGTCGCAGATTTGGTAAGGAATTTCTACATTATTTGCTTTTTCAAAAGCCTTTACGATTTCAAGGACAGAAGACCCTTTCCCTGTTCCCAGATTGAAAATATCAACCAAAGTTTCTGATTTTTCTGAGGCCAGTTTTTGCAAGGCTTTCACATGGGCTTTGGCTAAATCCATCACATAGATATAATCGCGGATGGCAGTGCCGTCAGGAGTAGGGTAGTCATCTCCCCAGATGTTTAGTTTTTCTCGTATTCCTGCTGCTGTCTGAGTTACATACGGAACGAGATTATTGGGAATTCCGAGAGGAAGTTCGCCTATTTTAGCCGAAGGATGAGCCCCAATAGGATTAAAATATCTTAATAATGATACTTTCTTTTGGTGGGCAGCAGCAAAATCTTTCAAAATCTCTTCTGCCATCTGTTTGGTTCGTCCATAGGCAGATTCAGCAGGTTTTATAGGAGCTTCTTCGTTTATCGGCATTTGGTCAGCCTGTCCATAAACAGTACAAGAAGAACTGAAAATAAAATTAGAAATATTTCTTTCTTTGAATTCCTGCAAGAGATTGATAAGAGAAAACATATTGTTTTCGTAGTAGTCAATAGGCTTTACTTGGCTTTCTCCCACAGCCTTGAACGCAGCAAAATGAATGCAGCCATCTATTTTATGAGCATCTAAAACCTGTGCTATTTGGCTTCGGTTTCTTAAATCAATAGGATAGAAAGCTGGAGTTTTTCCAGTGATTTGCTCTATTCCAGTTAGTATTTTTTTGTCCGTGTTAGAGAGGTTGTCTACGATAACCACATCAAAACCATTTTCTAGAAGCTCCACCACGGTATGCGAACCGATGTAGCCTAGACCACCCGTAACTAGTATTGTCATGCTCTTAATTATATTTTGAAATTCCCTTTTTGTATAAGTTTATCAAGAATTTTTTCTTTTCATTCATCTTCATTTTAGGATTGATAATGGAGATAAATACCACATTGTTTTCCTTCACGCCAGAAAGTATGATTTGATTGATTTTTTGGGATTCGTAATCAAGTTCGATACTCCATAGAATATAATCTTCGGATAGTTTTTTACTGATTTCAGTAACTTTAGCATTGATGGTGTTTCCTTTCCAAAAATCAAAATCCCATTTATAAAAAGCCTCTAACAATTCAGTTTTTGAAAGTCCTTCCTTGTAAAATTCCATATTTTGAGAAGGGCGAACAGAAACCTGTATGTTTGAATTTTGTTTGTCATGGAATAAAAACGCTCCTGAATTTTCGTCCGTTCTTATGTATTTTACGGATTCAGGAAACTGAACTAAATAATCATTATTGATTAAAAATTTATTACCCTCCTCTTGCGCCCATACAAAAGAATTGAAAAATAGCATTAAAAACAAAAATACTCTCATAATTAAGGTGTTTAAAAATTTATTTATTCATAAATTCCAGAACACTTTCTGTAATGTATTTCAGCTGCTCTTCATCCAGCTCTGTGTGCATTGGCAAAGAAATTACTTGGTCTAGAAGCTTGTCAGTGTTTTTAAAATCAGCATCATTACTCGCTTGGAAGTATGCTTTTTGTTTTCTAAGCGCCACAGGATAATAAATCATCGCAGGGATTTCCTTTGAAGCAAGAAACTCTTGTAGTTCATTTCTTCTTCCATTTAAAACTCTCAGCGTGTATTGATGAAAAACATGAGTAGAATTTTCTTCTCTTTTTGGGATAAGTAAATGCGGATGTCCATCAAAAGCTTCATCGTAGAAGTTTGCAGCTTTTCTTCTGGCTTCGTTATAGGTTTCTAAATGAGGTAGTTTTCTTCTCAAAATAGCCGCCTGCACGCTGTCCAATCGAGAGTTTACGCCTACTTCATCGTGATAATATCTTTTGTACATTCCGTGATTTACGATTCCTCTCATTTTATAGGCCAAATCATCATCATTGGTAAAAATAGCTCCGCCATCTCCATAACAGCCTAAATTTTTAGAAGGGAAAAACGATGTAGTCCCTATGGTTCCTATCGTTCCAGCTTTTTTCTGAGTTCCATCAGAGAAAATAAAATCAGCGCCGATGGCTTGTGCATTATCCTCGATTACAAAAAGATTATGCTCTTTTGCAATTTTCAAAATAGCCTCCATATTCGCGCACTGTCCGAAAAGATGCACTGGCATAATAGCCTTAGTTTTAGGTGTAATGGCTTTTTTAAGCTGCTCAATATCAATAGTAAAATTGTCATAATCCACATCCACCAAAACAGCTTTTAGTTTTAATAAATGGATAACTTCTACTGTAGCCGCAAAGGTAAAATCTGCCGTAATCACTTCATCGCCTTCCTGTAAATCTAGCGCCATTAGAGCAATTTGCAGAGCGTCCGTGCCGTTCGCACAAGGAATCACATTTTTCACGCCTAAATATTCTTCTAATTCAGCTTGGAAAGACTGAACCTCAGGGCCATTGATAAAGGCCGCCGACTCGAAGACATTTAGCACCGCGTTATCTACTTCGTTTTTTATTTTGAAATATTGACTTTGTAAATCAACCATCTGGATTTTTCTCATAACCAAAATTTTTTGTAAAAATACAATTTCTAAACTATTTATAGAAGGAAATTTGGAAAAGATGTTAAATGTCATTAAAAAAAATTCTTTGGCATAAATATAAAGTCGTACCTTTATCAAAGAAAAAATGAAGTTTAATCTTAAATATAAATTATTATGAAACACAGAGTTCCAGTATCTCAGATTATGACAAAGGATGTAGTTAAGCTTACTACAAAAAACACATTGTTTGATGCAGAAAAACTTTTCAAAGAGCATAACATCAGACACTTACCTGTTGTGAGCGGAAACCAGCTGATAGGTATTTTGAGTTATTCGGATTTGTTGAGAATTAGTTTTTCAGAATTGTCGGATAATGAGGAAAAAGTAGACACTACAGTGTATAACGCATACACTATAGAGCAGGTGATGGCGAAAAATCCAGTAGGTGTGTCACCAGACCAAACAGTGAGAGATGTAACCGAAATTTTGGCAAAACAAAGTTTCCACTCTCTACCAGTAGTAGAAAATGGTGAACTGAAAGGAGTAATTACTACAACAGATTTATTGAAATACTTCTTAGAACAATACTAAAAAGTCTTTTACAATAAAAAACGAAACATCTTACTCAAAAAAGTAAGATGTTTTTTTATATTTAATTTAATTCTAAAATTTAAAACTTGATATTCACGCCTATGGTCTGGTATCCATACAGAGAACCAGCTGACAGTTGCAAGTCGTATTTTTTCTTGTTTTCAGCCAAGGGAGAGTTATTCACTTTCGTGATTCTCGTTTTGGCAATATTTTTTCCGATAAGGTAGCCGAGGAAAATAGCGATAGGATAGTCTGATACCCAGTGAACCTTGCTCTGAAGCATTTCAAAAGACATCAGCCCTAAAAGAGTGTATCCCACAGGTTTTAGCCATTTTTTGTCTGGGTAATTTTCCGTAAGCACTGTGAGGGCAGCCATTGCAGTGGTAAGATGTCCAGAGGGCATGGCGTCATATTTAGAAGTCTCTCTCTGATATGCTGCAAAACTCGGTGCAAAAGTCCAGTGGCTGTGCCATCCATTTCGGTCAAAAGTGATGAACGGGCTTTCTCTTCCTGTGATACGCTTAATAGATTGAGCAAAAACTCCTGACAGCGCAATACTTTCTATAAGCTGCATAGAGGTGCTGATTGCCCGATAATCGTTTTTAAATAAACCATAGGTGGCAAGTCCTCCACTGATTAAAATCACCGTAGTTCCATTACCGATGAAATACAGCGCAGAGTTCACATCAGCAGGGATTATTTTTAGAAATCCGAGTTTGCGGTAGGTGTGGGCTTCATTCATGCCGAGAGCTTCACCAAGGTTTCGGCTTTCTCTAATGACCCAAGGGTCGGCAGGGATGAGAGCAGCAGTGCTTCCCAAGGCGGCAAGTCCGTATGGATAGTATTTTTTTGAAACTATATCTGTGGCCGTTCCTGCGATGTTTTTGGGCATTTTATTGACAATATCCCAAAACTTTGGCTTTTGATAGATAAAACTTTCGTTTTCAGATATTTTTACTTCCTGAATTTTTATATTTTGAGTTTGTATGCTGTCCAAAGGTGTTTCCACAGCCAAACTATCATTAGTCTGAGCCATGAAAAAAGAACTTAGAAATAGGCTGGCAAAAATTGTAATCTTCATTATTAAACTATTAATAAACTACGCCCAAGAAAGGGTCTTTTTTTTCTTTTTTAGGTTTGTTCCATTTGTATTTATGTGTCCAGTATGCCAGTTTCATGGAGAGAATCCCCAGCCCAGCACCGAATAGGACATCGCTCACATAGTGTCTGTTGTTGGCTATTCTCATGATTCCCACTACACTGGCTGAACCATAGGCTGCGTAAGGCACCCAAGGATGCTCATCCTTGTATTCCATGGCAAGGATAGTAGCTCCGCTAAAAGCGTATGCAGTATGCCCAGAAGGGAAGGACATTTGTGCTCCGTTGGGTCTTTTATTGTTGATGATTTGTTTCATGAGGTGAGCCAGTCCCAAAGTTATGATATGTCCTTTGGCATGTATGACTATACGATTTTTCCAGTCTGTTTTGGGTTTCATTCCCATCAGCTCAAAGCCATAGACAGCAACATGAGGAGCGAACTGTAGATAATCATCAAATTTATTTCTAAAATGAGGAATCTGTTTGTTTCTCCACTGGTGGACTTCCTGTTTGGTTTTTCCTTCGGAAATTAGCCCAAGAGCCATCAGCCCAGCAGGAATATAGAGTTCCTTGGGTCTGAATTTAGGTCTTTCAATGAGGTTTACACTATCTTGTTTGGGTTCTATGGTAAGGGTTTCCTGTGTTTCTTGTATTTCCTGTTCTGTCACTTCCTGCCCTTGTTGTTCTTGAGCAAGGCATTTGCCATTTGCAATGAAAAACAAGGGTAAGAAAAATAAAAACTTTAACAACATAAATTCTTAAAATTAATAGTTTTTAAAATTAAAATTTAACTTTAAAAAAAAGATTTAATTCTATAAATTTTTTATTTCAGCTTTTATTCTATCTTGCAGATTTTCAGAAGCTTTTATTAGAGGAAGTCTTAGGTGGTTTTTGATAATACCCATTTCTGCTAAAACTGTTTTCACGCCACAAGGGTTTCCTTCTGCGAAGATAAGTCTTATGAGTTCAACGAGCTGATTGTGAATAGTATATGCTTCTTTCACTTTGCTTTTTTTGGCAAGTTTTATCATGTCTGAAAAAAGCTTAGGATAAGCCTGTCCAATTACCGAAATTACGCCATCACCACCAGCCAGAGTGACAGGAAGTGTGAACTCATCATCGCCCGAAACCAGTGAAAAACTAGCCGTTTTCTTTCTTAAAATATCAAAATATTGGCTGATATTCGGCGAAGCTTCTTTTATCATGAAAAGATTAGGGAAATCTTTGGCAAGTCTCAGTGTCGTTGCAGCATCTATATTTTGTCCTGTTCGCCCAGGAACATTATAAATGATGATGTTTTTCCCTGTGGAAGCCAGCATTTTATAGTGCTGATAAATTCCCTCTTGATTAGGTTTGTTATAATATGGTGAAACGGAAAGAACACCTTCAAAGTCGCTTAAATCCGTAGATTCTATCTGTTCTTTAACAGCCAAAGTATTATTCCCTCCAATACCTAAAACTAATGGAAGTCTTTTGTTATTAACCTTTACGATATGCTCTATGACTTGTGCCTGTTCAGCCTTGGAGAGCGTGGCAGTTTCCGCCGTAGTTCCCAGAACGACTAAGAAATCCGTTCCATTGGCGATGTTATATTCTACTAATTTGGTTAAAGAATCAAAATCTATGGATAAATCCTCATTAAATGGCGTAACCAAAGCTACTCCCAGACCTTTTAAATTACTCATTGTTTAAAATTTTGAAGCCAAATTTAAGGTTTTCTACTCAAATTAAAAAACAATGACGGTATAAAAAAGTTAATCAACCTGATATTCTAATTTTATGGTAATACTGGCTTCTTTTTCTTTGGAATGAGTATTGAAAGTCCCTCCGTATGAATAGTCTTCATCAGAGTTTGGAGCGGTGATTTGTATCACGCCCATCGTTGCTTTTTTCAGTTTGCCGAGACCGCTTCCTGAGTTTTTAGCAATTTTTTCGGCTCTTTGTTTTGCATCTTTGGTTGCATCGGCTATCATTTCCTGTTTTAAGCCGGCAAGTTTTGTATAAAAATATTGCGGAGAAGAGGAAGTAAATTCTATTCCTTTGTTGATGATTTCCGTAATATTTCGTGATATATTTTCTATTTTAGTCACTTCTTTACTTTCAATAGAGATTTGCTGAGAAAGTTCGTATCCAGCGAATGTGCTGCGGGAGTTGCCCTCATTATCGGTAGAATAGTTGTATTTTTTCTCAATATCTACTGCGGAAAACACCACTTCATTAGATTTAATCCCTTGGGACTGCAGATAATCAAAAATTACTTTTCGGTCTTGTGCCAGAGCGTTGTAGGCTTCTTTTATTTCGTAGCTGTCTCGGGAGAAACGCCCAGACCAAGTAATCAGGTCAGAAGTAAACTGCTTCGTTCCCAATCCTGTTACGGAAATAGTGTTTTCAGATTGGTTTCTATTTTTGAAAGCGCTTCCTAAAACTACGGATGAAATAACAATTCCTAAGGAAGCAATAGATGTGATGATTATAGGTGTATTTTTCATTGTGTTGATTTTTAGGTAAAGATAATAAATTGATTTTAGAAAAGCAATTTAAAATCAAAAATGTTTAGTGTGGAAGAACAATCTCCAAATAAGATTATTGAATTAAAATGTCCTAAATATCCCTATGTAAAAGGTTAAATACAGCAACAAATAGATAAATACCATAAAAAAATTAAGCAAAAAAGGAAAAAAATAATTTATTTTTGTAGTAAAATATAGAGATTGGCATGAGTACTTTTAAATTACAAATTCTAATGTTGTTTTTTGTGAACATTGTTGTTGCTCAGCAGAAAGGAAATGTTAATAATGCGGATTTACCTGAATATCATTATTTACCTGAACCATATTTGATTGAAGCTTGTTTTATTAAAGGAGGTTATAATGAATTTAGGAGAAAAGTGGTGGATAACTTCAATACAGCTAATGTGAATCCTTACGAAGGAATGACCAAAGATGAAATAAAAGAAATGAAGGAAAATGTTTCCCCAATTGTCTTAAGAACGATAGTTTTATTTGAAGTCGATAAAAAAGGGAAAATTACCAATGTGAGGGCTAAAGGATATAATAAATCTTTTAACAGAGAAGCGATAAAGGCTGTAAAAAGAGTGAAAGATAAATGGAAGGCAGAAAGAAGAAATGGAGTTGCCGTTTCTTCTTTTTATTCTATACCTTTGAAGATCGTATTTGAGTAAAAATCCCGAAATAATCTATATATTTGTAGCTGTATTTTAAGAACAAATGAAAAATAAAAGCATACTATTAGGAGCAGTTTTGATGGCTGTGGTGTCATGTACTACACAGCTGAATATAAGCCAAGTTTCTCCTCAAAAAAATCAGTTGATAAATGGAGAAATAACGCAGAAAAAAGAGTTGGTTTCCGTTATCACGCCATATAAAAAGGAGCTGGAGAATAAAATGAACCAAAAAATTTCCCATACCGAAGTGGAGCTTAATAGGAAAGGAGATAACAGCTCACTCGGGCAGCTTCTGGCGGATTTCGTGCTGGAAGGAGCGAATGACTGGGGCGCGAAAAACAGCATTCCTGCGGTGGATGCAGCGATTTTAAATGTGGGAGGAATCCGAAATGATATCAGCAAGGGAGATATTTTGCTGAGAAATATTTTTGAGGTGATGCCTTTTGAAAATCAATTAGTTATCGTTAAAATGAAGGGCGAAGACATACAGGGTGTGTTTGACTATTATGAAAAACAAAAAAGAAATAATCCTGTGGCTGGATTTACGATAGTGGTAGAAAACGGAAAACTAAAACAAGGGCTGATAAACGGTGAAAGCCCAAAAGCTGGTCAGTACTACTACATCGCGACATCGGACTATCTCGCCTATGGAGGAGATTATATGAAATTTTTCCTAAAAGGAGAACAGCTTATACTAACGGAAATGACCCTGAGGGATTTATTTATAGAGAAATTTAAACAAAATCCAGAGATAAGAATAAAGCAGGAGCAAAGACTGCAATTTATCGGGAAT
>CALHQK010000035.1 GCA_938037185.1 uncultured Riemerella sp. | reverse complement strand
CCATTCTTATTTTTATCAAGTCGCCGTCTTTGTCTCCATATTCATAGGTTACTTTTTTCTTTTTGCCATTAAAACTCTGTGCTTCACATCTTACCCGTATGTCTTCTTTATCTCTGTATTCAAAATCTTCATCAATAATGTTTTTACCATGTATAAATTTTACTTTCTTCCGATTGTCCAAAGGATAGGCTAAACCTATATACAGCACGCTTTCCTTGTTGATTGTCCGAAAGTAGGAAGACAGCATCATTTTTTCTTTCAGCTCTTGTAGTTCTTCCGAAGCATGGGTCTTGGTAAGCCTCCAGTTTCCCACTTTTATATTTTTATCCATAAGCTGAAACTTGATATTAGTTCCCTCCAATAGATAAGACACAATCTCATGCAGAGAAGCATTTTTAAACGCCCTTGGTTTTACCTTGTGAGACTTTAAAATAAACATACCATCTTCGCACTTTATCGTTATCGGTACTTTTGCATCTACCGAGCGGATAAATCCTGTAAACCGTGTTTCTAAATCATCATCATATCCGAGTCTGATGGTTATTTTATCACCTCTTTTGATTGGAGGTTTTCCGTTCTTGCTTACAGCTTCCTGCCACTTTATTTTTTTAGGGAGCTGAATTTCGCAGGTATCGGTAAGAGTAGATACATCTTCTACAATCTTGCAGTCTGCAACGGCATTAAACTTCCAAGTTTTATCGCCCTCGATGATGATTTCACTACACAACTTTAACATCGTTTTCTTCTTTTAGTCTAATTTCATACGGCTCATCAGAGAGCATTTGAATATTGATACTTTGTCTATTGGAGTGGGTTTCTTGTTGTAGGTCAAAAGATTTTACAACTGCTGATTTTATCCCAAAAATCTCCAAAAAATCACTCTGGACTTCTAATGTTTCGGGAAGAGAGAGAATATTTTTCAGCTCTGCAACTGCATCTATCGGATAGTCAATATTATGCTCTCCTTCCTGGTCAATAGTGTAATTACTTATCCCTGCATCTATGGTAATGTTGTAATCACCATCACTGATATACTCTTTTATCGTTCCATTGCGTCCCTGTAATGCTGTGGTAACGATGTTTTTTTCCATATTAAGAGAAATCAGACACTCATTGAATATAAACTCTTTCCCTCCGTGCTTTAAGGCTAGTGAAGTCAGCCAAGTTCTCCCTTCTAATTCTCCTAAATCCAGCAGTTCTGGGTTTTTCTCTTTTCCAACATACTCAGATGCCTTGAAAGGCTCCGCAGTGCTCATTCCAAAACGGAAAGCTAAATTTAAAGCCACACCTTTGGCTAAATGCTCTGCGTTTGGGGTAAATACATTTATCATCTTCTTATAATTTATGCAGTTGTAGCATTTCGGTCTGCTCCTGCAAAATCTGCTACTGCAGTACCGAATATTTCTTTAATTGCTTGTAAAATCTGCTCTTTACTTTCTCCGACAGTCCCTTTTTGAGTGTAGATATTTAGATTTTCCACCATTTTACCAACTGTAAGGCTGCGAACCTTATTTCCACTTTCTCCATCTTCTTTCTCGCTTTTTTCCTTTTTCTTCTTTGTTTTTTTGGCTGCCACTCCTCCAATAGTAGGAGTAGAAAGTCCAGAGCCTTTGCTGACATCAAAAATGTTTTTATGAGAGTTATCATCTACTATTTTGACCTCTTGTGGGTCGTCTTTGCTCTTTTTCTTGTCTTTATCAAAACTTTCTCCTCCTGCTTTCTCTCCTTTTTGATACTCTTCTTTAACACTTACCGTGCCTTCTTCAGAAAAAATACTATTCCAAAGCCCTTTGACCGTGTCTGTTACAGCTTTAATTTTTTCTGTAACACCATCAAAAAAACCTGTAAGCCAATCCCAGATTTCATTAAAAACTTTATAAATAGGCTCTATGATGGTGGACTGTATCCATCCTGCAAACTCAGAGAAGGTGCTTTTTATCCAATTCCAAACTCTGGACACCAGCTGCACTATCCAGTTGAACACTGTTTTTACAGCGTTCCAAATCACCATAAAAGTATTGACATAAATACTATATATATACTGGGCTACTGGCTTGATTACATTGTTCCATGCCCATGAAATAGTATTTATAATACCATCCCATGCAGTTTTTGCAAACTCCCAAACAGCCATGAAAATGTTTTTATAGAAATTAAAAATAAACATACCTATAGGCTTTAAAACAAGCCTCCAAACTCTGCCCGCATATACACCAATGTTGTGGAAAATTGCTTTCCCTGCATAGCCTATTCCAAAAAGTATTTCTCTAAATCTTCGGCTATGTTCCCAAAGGTATTTTATAGCCACAATGACAGCGGTAATCCCCGCTATTATCCAGCCGATAACAGGAATATTCATAATAGCAACAGAAAAAGCTCTTGTCCCCATAGCTGCACCTACTGCTGAATTTCTAACAGAGTTCAAAGAAGCAGCAAAACCCTTGTTAGCAAGACTTCCTATTCCTGTCCATAATGCTAAGGCTTTTGTACGGATAAGAGCTATCCCAGACTGTATGTTATCCTTTGTTTTTGCGAGTGTTACTGCACTCAATGTAGATTTTAGGATATTGAGGTAAAACGCAGATTTTCCAAGCCATTCTACAGTAGAAAACCCTATATTTACAAAGGGGGTAAACTCTTCTGTAAGATTGAAAATAGATATTTTCAAATCATCAAACCAGGCTTTAGTTCTGGCTACTTTTTCATTATAGCCACCCATGATTACCTCTGCTTGCTCTACTGCTGAATTAGTCCCTACAATAACCTTGGTCATCGCTTCTGCCTCATCAGCAGTGTTTATCATAGCAATAGCAGCCGCCATGTTTTCCTTACCAAATACTTTGGTCATAAGCGCAGTATCCCCTTGTATTTTTCTAAGAGTTTTTAACCGCTCATGTAGAGGTATAGAGCTGTCTGCTAGATAATCAACAGAAATACCAGCCTGCTGGAGTCCTTCTGCTGCTAACTTAGAAGTAAATCTACCTTCTGATAGCGTTGTAAGGACATTTCGCAGCGCTACACCGCCCTCACTTCCTTTTTTACCTGCCTGGTCTAAAAGCTGAATGTAGGCATTAGTTTCGGCAAAAGACAAACCAGTAGTTTTTGCCACCATTCCGACCTGTTCTAGTGCTTGTTTGATTTGTGGAAGTTCAGCAGACCCCTGCTGTGCTGCTGCGGACATGACATTCATCATGTCGCCCATGATTTTAGCTGCTGCAATAGGGTCATCCATGCTTACACCAAATTGGTTGAGCGAAGTATTCAGGACATCCGTAGCTGCTACGGTATCACCACCCATCTGTTTGGAGAGAATATTCGCATTTTCCCCCATCATCTTCATGGCTTCTGAATTTTTAGCAATCTCGGGGGACAACTGTGAAAGCATCATTTTATAAGATTCCACATTGTCTATTGCACTCGTTCCAAAGGTTTTCGCTGTATCCCTCGCTGCCTTTTCAATCGCTTTTAAACCATCTCCTGTAACTCCTGTGATAGCAGAAAGCTCCATCATGTTAGCATTGAGATTTCTGCCAGGTTCAATGAGGTTCTCAAAGTCTTGCCGAAGAGAAGAAAGTCCTTCTAAGGCTGTGCTAAATGCCAAAAAAGATTTAAAACAATCTCCGAAACTCTTAGTTGCATTCTTCGTACTCTCGTCTAATCTCTCAATCTCACGAGTTACCGAGCCGATGACATCGTCGCCTACAACTTTTAAATTTACTTGATATGTTACATTATTTGACATTTTTTTACTATCTTTGTTATGTAAATGGTTTTAAAATGAAAACATTAAAAATCACTTTTTGGGTAGCCCTCATTTTAGGAGTTATTTTCTTTCCTGCTCATATGATTATAATAGGCATGTTTTTAGTTGCTGTTGTTATAGCAGTTGGACTTATTTCCATTGCTCTTAAAGGAAATGATAGTGTCAATTCTTCTATTTCTGATGATGAGGCTTTTATGGTACATTATCTATTGAAGAAAAAGAAAGAACAATAAACCTCTAATCCCCACCAAACAAAGCCTTAAATAATTCGGCTTGGTTCTGCAGTCGCCATTCTTCCAGCCACATGGCTTGGGCATATAGTTTTCCCCATTCACTTATTTGTAGTGTTTCTGGCTCTACATTAAAATTTGACCTTATAAGAGCATCGCCTTTGAACCTTTCGTGTTCTGATTGCTCGCTTTCTAGCGAGCTTATAAGTTTTTTGCTTCTGAGCTGGTTTTTTGTACTCTTTCCATCAAAGCACTTACTGCCTTGATTTTAAGCATATCCCTACCTTCTATTTCTTCATCAGCCTTTACAATACAGTTGTCATAAGCTGACCTTAATCCTTTCATTTCATCAGATTTAGATATTTTATGTATCGCTTCTAAATCCTTAAAGGTAGGCTCTCTGAATATAGCTTGATGAGTGTTTCCTTCATAAGTTACACCAACCAATACCAGTGGCCCTTTTTCTGCTTTGAGTTCTTCTATTTGCGCGGTATCAAGTCCGCAGATAAGTTCTTTGTCCATTTGTTTTTGTTTTTTATAATGTGAGCAGCAGAGAGTTTTCCACTGCTCACAATGGTTGTTTTACTTTGATTTATCTACAATATGAGAAATAATAAGCTCCAGTTCTATCGGCTTGCTCATGTCTCCTTCTTTCCAGTCAAACTCTGTTTTTTTGAACTCGCAGTTCTTCAAAACATGTACTACCATAGGACCAGCATCGGGCTGATAACTTACCGTAATAGGAAATGGAGCAATTCTATGAAGCTGTCCTTTTGGCGCTTTTGATTTCAAAGCGAACACTGTCCCTGAAAGCAGAGTAATGGATGCTGTAGATTTTACTCTGCCATACCCACGAGATACAGGGTTTCGTCCTGCTCCATAGATATTTTCTTTTTCCATTTCTTCGCCGTATTTGATAGCGGTAATCCCCGTAACAGGAACGCCTCCAATAGTAGCGGTAATGTCTGCCCAGCCGTACTCTCTTCCGTTAATCAGCGGTTCTAATTCTACCATTTTTAATCTTTTTTAAGGGTTAAACCTATTTTTACCTCAATTTTTCTCAGTGTTCCCACAGGAACAATTTTTACAATCACTTCTAATTTAGAAGTCCTCAGCACCTGCTGGTTTGGATTGATATAAGCTTCATACCCACTTATTTCTCCGTTTCTTTTCATTTCATCGAGAACATCATCACATAGAGCTTCTAGCGCAGCAACTCCTGATGCCTCCAGCTGTCCTGTATCAGGGTCTATATAAGCAGGTCCAGATACTTTCTTAATCAGCACCTTGTTAATTCCCCTAATGGCTTTATCAATGGTTCTGTTGTTTTCGATATAAGCAAAATCACTCTCTAAACTAGTAGCTGTAAAACTATCATTAAGGAAAGTTCCTGCTATTCCTGTATGCTTTACTCCGAAGATGTAGCCTTTATCGTTAATAGCTTCCAGTTGTTGTGGAGTATAGTTTCCTATAGCTGAACCATCACAAAAACAGATGCTGTCCAGCTCTCTTGTTTTTTCTACACCTCCTGTAAGAGCCTTGACATAAGCCGTGGAAACTAAATTTTGCTTTTCTACCCATGCAATACTCTCGCTTACTTTAGCTTTTGATACAGCACCTAATACAGCGCCAATACAAGAAATAGAAGCATTGGTTTGGGATAAATAAGCGCCTCTCCCTCCGCCATCTTGACCGATAACCACACTTACCTTTTCAGCATTCAATGTATGCAGGTCTGGCAGTTTAGTCATGTCTTCCGCTGTTATTTTTACCGAAAGAAGCAAACTCAAAGGGATATTTAATTCGCCTAATTCCGAAGCAATCTGATTAAGTTTGCTCACTGAATTTGAAAGGGTATTTAAATTCCTTTTAAAATCACAAACTGCAATCTGTCTGATGTTCCCTTCCGCAAAGTTCTGCATGACTTTTACTTCTGTGTAATTGCCGTCGCTCTCTGCAACTGATTGAACATATAGTCTTGCTCCCTCATTCACTCGGAAGAACTCCGAAACATGGTAATGGAGTACAGGGTGCGTTGTCGCTGTGATACCTGCTTTATCTAATTCGCTGACAGACAATATCAGGCGTTTATCTGCAGCTGTTTCTCCATAGACAATGATTCCAGAGATGAAATCTGTGCCTTCTTGTCTTCTGCCAAGTCCGCCGTTTTCTCTAATAAATTTTACTCCGTTCATTTTTACTGAGTTATTTGGTTTTTAAGTTCTGTAAGAGCCTTAATAAGGTCTTCTGCATTTGGTTTTTCTGCAAGTTCTACTTTGAAGTAGGTTGCTAGTGACTTCATTTTGTTGAAGTTTTTAGGAATCAGCTCTAACTCTTTTAATTCTGATATTTTTTGCTCTCTTTTGTCGCCTTGTTCATCAGCAGTATTATCTGCTGGTTCCTTTGCTTTCTCCCTTTTTGGAGTAACTTTTTCTACTGTTTTGTCTTCAAGAGTAGATGCATAGTTTACTGCATCGTTTTCCAGGAAGAAAAAATGACCATCAGCTGTTTTATAAGCTACATCTAGCTTTGGATTATCTATAAATACTTGTTCCATTGTTTTTTACTTTAAAGTTTAGATTTAATGAATAGAGGAGCCACACCAATGATGATAAACAATAAACTGAGTCCTCCCAACCACATCAGGGCTGAATGATACCACTTAAAGGGTTTTTCTATATAGATGGGTATCTGTTTGCTCTCATGCTCATTCACATACTTATCATAGAGTTTAAGAGCTAATTTTTCGGCTTCCGCCTTGCAATCTATCGTGAGTTTATTGCCGCTAAGTGCCACCTGTGGAGGTTGTAATATCCTGCCTCTTGGTGGGTTTTTATAAATGGTTCTAATCTTGGGAATTCCTCCCTCCGGGCAGTCTATCATGACCTCAGTCCTTACGCTGTCCCTCTGGGTTACTACCACGGTGTCTCTTACGAGGGTTTCCTTGGTAATGGTCTTTGTATTCTCTATGATTAGCGGTTCTGCTGGCTTCCTGCTTCCGCAGGAAACCGCAAAAACCAACGCTAAACAGATAGATGTGATTTTTAAATATGCATTCATTTTCTATAGATTTTTGTATTCTTCTTTTGCATCAAAACTTGGACACGCTTTTTTCACACCTGGAAAGTCTCTATGTCCTTGGATGATTGCCTTTGGAAACTGCTTTTTGAGTTTTTTAAGCAAATCAAGCAGTGCCTTTTTTTGGGCTTCCGTTCTGTTGTCAATAGGTTTATTTTGAGCATCCACGCCTCCAATGTAGGAGATGTTAATACTAACCGAATTAAATCCCTTGACTCCATTGGACACTTTCTCTATATCCAAGAGCTGGACTACCTCTCCATTAGGTTTTATAATAAAGTGATAGCCGGGCATTTTCCACTTCAAAACATTTCTCCAGTAGCTCTGGATAGAAGACACTGTCGCGGTCTGTGGCGTAGCGGTGCAATGCACGGCTAAAAACTTTATTTCTCTCATTGTTTTTGGTTTTTAATCTACACTAATGCTGCGATGAATTTCTTTTCCAAAGGAACCGCAATGAAGTAGTGTCGGTAGTTAAGAAGGTTCGCTTGGTTCTCTGGACTTTTACCTGCTTCAGAGAAATACTGTTTAGTAAGCCCAGTTTTCTTTCTGACATTGTCCACAACAAAACATACAGAAGCGGGTTTGTCACCACTTGCTGGCACGGCACCGAAAGGTTTTTTGGTAGTTCCTGCATAGTGAGGACTGGCGATATACTTCTTGATTTCAAAACCTGCAATTACAGGAGATACTTCTCCACTTTTGTAATTGATAAGCTGGTCACCGAAGTTCTTTCTGTCCTTTAAAAGAGCATTCCAATGCTTGTTGCAAAGCACCAATCTTCGTCCCTCTTCTGGCCATTCAAGTTCATCGCACTTGTCTTTCAAGGCTACCAAATCCTCATAGGTACACTCCGTTCCTGCTATCTGTAATACAGGCGTTTTTGCTGCATTAGTATCAGGAGCAAGGGCGTGAAGGGCTTTCTTGTATTTCTTTGCATTGATAGAGTTGGTGTGTGATTTAGTCACTGCATCTATCTTGTCGTAAGAAGCCCCAATAATCTGGTCGTCCGTTACTTTTGTAGCTTTAGTTTGGTATTTATCCAACTTCACAATTACCGTGTCATCAGTGAAACTCTCTACTGCAATAGGGTAAGTTTGGTTGTTAATTAAAACTTCAGGATTAAACTCTGTGGTAGGAATATGAATGATATTCTCTTCTCCCATTTCGCTTACATTTCCGTCTAATTCGCTGACTCCGTCCAAGAAGTCTGCTGTTGCTCCGTTTTCAAGGGTTTGTCTTACACGACCTTCCCATATTTCTGGAAAATTCTTTGGCATTTCTTTTCTTTTTTTAAATGATTAAACAATAATTAAAGGGTTTTTAAAAGCTCTTTATAAGCATCTGGATTTTCAGCTTTAAAAGCTAACTGCTCATCAAGGCTCAATTTTTGGAAGTCCTCCATCTTAGCCACAGCACTCGTTCCTGCTGGAGTTTTTACTCCTACACCGAAATTCTGTTTTGCAGGCAGAGAATCCAGCGTTGATTTAGCTAAATCAAAATTCTGTGCTGCAAGGTCAGCAAAAGTCTGGCGCTTGTCTGCCGTGATTTTTCCGCAGGCAACCGCTTCATCCAGCATCTTATTCGTTGCTGTGAGCTTGGCTTCTTTTTCTTTCTCTACAAAAGCATTTACTTTCTCTTCCGATAAAGCTAATTGTGCTTTTAGATTGTTTTTCTCCTCCTGCAGTTTCAACACTGCTGTATTGACCTGCTCTTGTGTCGCCTCTTCTGTCTGGCCGTCAAAACCTAATGCGATAAAGGCTAATTGTGACAATTTTAATTTCATTTTATTATTAAATTTAGGTTTAAAATCTTCTTGATTCTGTGCTATTGAAAGACACAGGGCTTTCATATCGGTTTCGGAGATTTCCTCTCCATCCATCATCAGTCTTAATGCTCCCGCATTACTTGGAATAGCAACAATAGATGCCTCGTGCAGACTGCATTTTTCTAAAATCAACTCTCCATTTTGATAAGAAAAATCTTTTTTGCTGAAAGAAACCCCCATACTGGCACCCTTTATTACTCCCCGTTCTACTTTTCCCGCTATGGTTTTGGCATTTTCATCTTGCATATCAAAATCCGTATCAGCGGAAAGCTTCCCATCCTCCACCTTTATCTTTATCCATTTCCCAATAACAGAAAGATTGGAGGGATTGTGTCCATCTAGCATTACAGGATTAGCCTCAAATCTTTTAAGGTCTATCCCTTCTGTTTTAATCTTGAACCCATAGGAGTTCATTACATTTTCATCATTAAGTATGAATCTTGGCATTTTTATTTGAGTTTTAACGAGGCAAATTTGGGGGCTTTATCCGTGAAAAAAAAGAAGTTGTCTGATGTGCAAACAGTTATGTATAAACAAAATACGGGCATGTCTAAACCTTAGACTTTTCTTTTTTTAAACAGAGGAATAGAGGGAATTTTGCGTGTAAAAACATTAAGAAATGGCGACAAAAAAAGACAGCATAAGACTTAAAGCAGAAGCCTACTATATAGAAAACATGGAAGCCTCGCAAAAGGAGGTTGCTGCCCTTTATAAAGTTACAGAACTGACCGTAAGCCGCTGGGTTCAAAAATATAACTGGGAGGAAAAACGCATGAATTTTCATGCTTCCCCTACGGTAATCAAACAGAAACTCCAGCAGGAGACCCTGCGTATTATTAACGGCGGGGTTCCCACCTTCTCTGCAACGGGTGTAGAAAAACTTATGAAAGCCTTAGACCGTTGCGACAAACAGGCAGACCCTGTGGTGGTGCATCGTATTTTAAAAGACCTGGATAACTTTATTTCAGAGGTGGACCCAGCCTTTGCTGCGCAATGTACACAGTATCACAAGCAATTCCTTCAACACCGTATAAGTATAGAAATCAATGGATAAAAAATACATCAAACTCTTACAGGATTACGACAAACACTGCCTTCGTATCGCCAAGGCAACCTCTATCAATATCCATGAAACCGCCAAAGAGAAAACAGACAGAATAAAGAGATTAGAAAAAGATTATATCTGCTGGTTTGAATATTATTTTCCGAATTACGCTAAGAAAAAATCAGCTTGGTTTCATGCTAAATTAGCAAAGATTATTGTCAAAAATAAACGACTGAGACTACTAGCAGAGATGTTCCGTTCAGCGGGTAAATCTGTGCATATTGATATGGGAATACCGCTCTATCTTTATTTAGTTAAAGAAGAACTCCGTTTTATGCTCTTGGTGGGAGAAACAGAAATCAAAGCAAAAAAACTGCTTTCTTCTATCCAAGCACAACTTCAGTTTAACAATAGATTTAAAAACGATTACGGAGATAAATTTTCTGCTGGAAACTGGGCTGATGGCGATTTTGCTACCACAGATGGAGTGAGGTTTATGTCTATTGGATTTGGACAGAACCCCAGAGGAGCGAGAGAGGAGGCAGACAGACCCGATTATATCGTAGTAGATGATGTAGATAGCAAAAAATCAGTCAATAATGACCGTATCATGCGAGAAAGTGTGGATTTCATCACTGAAGATATTTGGGGAACTTTTGATGCTGATGAAAATGCCATAGAACGATTTATTTATGCAAATAACAACTTTCATAAAAACTCTATCACTAACAGATTGAAGCTTTATTTTAAGGCAGTTATAGAAAACACAAGTATAGAGAATGAAGAGGGAGAAAGTATAGATATGGGCGACTTTGCAGAGGACAACACTCATTTTGAGGTGCTTTCGGTCTGTGCTGTTAAAGATTTGAAAACCTTTGAGCCTGAATGGCCAGAGAAATCCTCCGCTTCATACTGGAAAAATAAGTTTCATAAAATGCCCTACCGCTCTTTTATGCGGGAATATATGCATACTCATATCGAGGATGGAGCCATATTCAAATATGAAGATATACAGTACAAAAAAGCCCTCCCATTGAGAGAATACGATAATTTATGTTTTTACGGAGACCTTTCTTATAAAGAAAACGCGGATTACAAAGCGCTTATCTTGGTTGGTATGAAAGGTAAAGAATATCATATACTATTGGCTTACATGCAGCAAAAAAGCCGAGCCCATTGTGCCCAGTGGCTCTATGACCAATATGAGAAATTTGGACTTGACAAGTTCAATATACGCTATATGATTGAGGGACTTTTTGCGATGGATGAATTTACCTCTGATTTTGATTTAGAAGGAGAGAAACGAGGTTACTATATCCCTGTAGTAGCAGACAAACGCCCTAAATCTGATAAATACAGTAGGATAGAAAGCCTCTCGGGGTATTTTGAGCGGAAAAATGTCTTTTTTAATTCTGAACAGCATAACTCCGATATGCAGACCCTTATAGACCAGTTTCTAGCATTCGAGAAAGGAAGTCAAGCTCATGATGACGGACCAGATGCTGTGCATGGAGCATTCAAGTGGCTTTCCACGAGAGCGAGAAAAACATCTAATACTTATGCCTTTGGAGCAAGAGTCAATAATCATTATTAAACCTTTAAAACAATGTACGCAACCCCAGAAGATTTAAAAACAAATCTATACCAATACCAGACACAGCAGATTTCAGAAGGCGATGAAGATATTATTTTAAGAGCCATTGCTGCCGCCGAAGAGGAGGTAAAATCTTACTTCTATACCAATGCTAAAAAAGAATACCTGGATGGAAGGCTCCGCTATGATGTAGACAAGATTTTCTCTGCCACAGGAACAGAAAGAAACCCTCTTATTTTGAATATTGTAGTTAATGTAGCAGTGTGGCACTTTATCACTCTTGCTCACCCAGATATGCTCCATGACTGGGCGAAAGAGCGCTACGATAGAGCTATTGAGTGGCTTAAAAAACTAAACAAAGGCGAAGTATCTCTCGGAAACCTCCCTCTTATTAAGGAAAGCGGGAACACCAACACCTCTAATTCCAACGAAGAGCCTTTTGTATTTGGTTCAAGAAGAAAGTTTAATCATGAGTAATCCACTAAAAAATGAAAAAGAAGAATACTAAAAATCATACTAACAAAGCAGGTGCTAATAGTCTACAACCTACACGGAACATCGTACCTAAAGCAATAGCCCGTACTCGTTCTGATGTATTGGTATGGAAAAACGCACTTTCTAATGCGGAAAATATAGATTATCCAAAGATGTTCCCTTACTATAATTTAGTAAAGGACATGAGCCTTGACGCTCACTTGACCTCACAAATCCAAAATAGAAAACTAAAGACTATTTCTGCTGATTTTGTGATTAAAAAAGCAAGTGGAGAAACCCATGAAGAACTAACGGATAAACTACAAAAATCCGTTTGGTTCAATACCATTATAGAGCATATTCTAGACAGTATTTATATGGGATATACTCTCATCGAATTGAACCGAAAGGAGAATGAAGAACTATCAACAGGAGACCTCCCTACGCCTCTGATTACTCTTGTGCCTCGTCAAAATGTGATTCCGCAGAAAGGAATTATTTTAAAAGACTATACTGATGAAAAAGGACTTGATTATATCAACGCGCCTGAGTATGGTACTTGGCTTTTAGATTTTGGAACCGTGGGAGATTTAGGGCTGATAAATAAAGCAATTCCGCATATCTTATTTTCAAGGTTTGCTCAGTCTTGCTGGTCGGAACTCTGCGAGATTTATGGTATTCCGCCCCGTGTGATGAAAACCAACACCAGAGACAGAGCTGCCCTTAATCGTGCTGAAAAAATGATGACTGATATGGGAGCGGCAGCGTGGTTTATTATTGATGAAAGCGAAACCTTTGAATGGGCAAGTAATGGCGTTCCCTCAACAGGAGAAGTTTATAACGGACTAATTAAACTATGCAGGGATAACATCTCTTTGCTTATTTCTGGAGCTATTATTGGGCAGGATACCAAATACGGAAGTAAAGGTAAGGAGGAAAGCTCCCAGGAAACACTGCAAGATTTAGTCAATGCAGACCAGACTCTTGTAGAGCAGTATATGAACGAAAAGGTTTTGTCTGCCCTCTATGCCATTGGAGTTCTTCCCGAAGATGGATTGATTTTTCAATACGACCAAGTGGAAGATTTGAGCGAACTATGGAAAAGAACTATTGATTTAATGCCTTATAAAAACATTCCCGATGAATGGATAAAAGACAAATTCGGGGTGGAAGTACAAGGAGATAGAGCAACCAACTCACAAAATTTAGGATTAGATTTTTTCGGATAAGCCCCAAACTATACTTTGGGGCGCTACATGACACCCTTTCTGGACAATATGCGCATTGCGATTGTGAAACATGCAGAAACGCTGGATATATACAGCTTTCAATGGACGAAGAGCCTATAAATGAACTTTTGAATATTACCCAAAAGGCTTTTGATGTTCTTTATTCTCGAAAAAGCTACAAACCTGATGATTTGATGAATGTTCCTGAGTTTCGTGCTGTTGTAGAGCATACCGCTGAGGTTTTTTCTTCTGCTGTTCCGCATGAAGTACCACAGGAAATGAGAGATTATCTAGAAAAAGATGTTTTTGTTTTTTCTGGACTGAAAACCCATACACAGCTCACTGAAGCGCGAAGTTATCTCAAAGATGAAAACGGAAACATAGTTCCTTATGACAGGTTTGAGCAAAAGATTCTAAAACTCAATGAGCAGTATAACCGCCACTATTTAGAAGCTGAGTATCAGTTTGCAGTACATTCTGCCCAAAGCGCAGCAAACTGGACAAATCTACAAGATAATACCAGCCGATACTGGCTGGAATACCGAACCGCAGGAGATGAACGAGTAAGAGCAAACCACGCTGTACTGAATGGAATCTGCCTGCCAAAGGATGATGATTTCTGGACAGAGTACTATCCACCTAACGGCTGGAGGTGTCGCTGTGTAGCTGTAGAAGTGCTGGCAAGAGAAAACACACTGAGCGACAGCAAAAAAGCAAAAGAATTAGGAGAAAAAGCAACCACCCATATTGCACCTAATGGAAAAAACAAACTTCAGATGTTCCGTTTTAATCCAGGTGCAGAGAAAAAAGTTTTTCCACCTAACAACGCTTACAACAAAGTGGTGGGAGCAAAAGATGTCAAAGAAGCTCTGAAAGAGAAGGTAAGAAATGAAAACATAGAAGATACTTCAAAATATGATGATGCCATTTTCAAAAGCTTTGGACAAGATGCAAAAGAATATGCCCAGTCTAAAACGCATAAAAATGCTCTTCAAATTAATAATAAGATACGACCAGCAGAAACTTTTTGTGTAGATAAATATACTGGAGATTTCTTTGTTGATATAAATTTTTATTTAAGAAATGGAGGAGAACCCAAAGAAGAATTTTTTGAAAGGTACAAAAAAGTAATGAATAGTGCCTTGGATAAATTAGAATCTTATAAAGGAAATGTTTATCGTGGTGCTGACTTGTCTTCAGAAATAATTAACAAGTATAAAAAAGCAGCAGAAACTGGAGAACCTTATACTGAAAATCACTATTTATCTACCTCAAAGGATAGAGAAAAATCATTTGATAGAAACACAAAGTATAAAATATTATCTAAAAATGGAAAACAGATTGAGGAATTATCCTACTTCTCTCATGAAAAAGAAGTGTTATTTAAGGAAGGAACACAATTTAAGATATTAAAGGTATATGTTGATGAACAAGGCTTTAATAGAATTGAAATGGAAGAAATTTAGTTGTAAGGAGATTGCATCTTTTTCTGAAATCTTCTAACATCTTCTAACACTTTTTCTAAATCTTTTGGGGAAAGTTGAGAACGCAATTTCTCTATTTCTTGGAAATAAAACTTGTCTTCATCCTCCCAAGATAGCCCTTCAGGTATCTTTATCTTTTCTTTGGCTTTATAATATTCTTCAAGTGTCATTTGGCTAAAATTTTATACAAAGTTACAAATAAATTTTAAAACACCTTTAAAAATAATTTAAAAATGACTCCAAAAGATTTTTTAAAACAAACTCTTACTGATATAAAGGTAAAACTTGGTGAGGAGTTTGACCGAAACTTTGAGCGAAAAGCCTTTTTTGATGAAAAATGGCCAGCTACTAAATTAACCTATCATAGAGGTTCTCTGATGATGCGCACAGGAAGGCTTAGAAAATCACTACTCAGCCCCAAAGTAACCAGCAATGGTATTGTATGGAGTTCTTCTCTTCCTTATGCTGATATACATAACAACGGAGGAGAAATCCGTGTGACTCCGCAGATGCGCAAATTTTTCTGGGCAAAATATTACCAAACCTCCAACGCCACCACCAAAAAGAAAAACGGAGAGGCTTCTAGTTCTGCCCGAAACAAAAAACTATCAATAGAAGCAGAACAATGGAAAGCCCTCGCATTAAAACCTATTGGAAGTATCATAAAGATAGAAAAACGGCAATTTATAGGAAGTCATCCACAAGTAGACAAGCACATTAAGGAAGTTATCAATCATAATTTTGGAGAGCTGAAAAAAGAAATGGATGCTCTCATGAAAAAAATGGAAAAGAAAAAATAATTGACAATGAAACAGATTTTAATTAACATTCAGAACCGATTGGCAGAAATCTCAGAACTTCGCTATATTGATGAAGACTGGGGGCAGATAGACTACTATTCCCCAAATATGCCTGTAAAATGGCCTTGTTGTCTCATAGATATTCAGAGTGGGCAGTTTTCTAATATATCAAAAGACGCAACCAAGCACCCTAAAGACAGGCAAAATGGATTGTTTTCGGTAAAAATCACACTTGCTAATATGAAACTGACTAACACTAGCCATTTAGCCCCACAGACACAAAAAGACAACGCTTGGGCTGTTTTTGATTTGGTGGAAAAAATACATCAAAAACTGCATGGTTTTTCTCCTGATAATAATTGTGGGAAAATGCTCCGCTCCTCATTTGCCAGAACCCAGCGAGATGATGGCGTGCAGGAATATGCTGTTATCTATGATTTTGAAGCACACAATGTTTAATCAAATAGGGAAGGTAGCGTTACCTTCTCTAATTCTTCATCGATAGGTGTACTAAGGATGCGATACAGTGTGTCTCTGGAGATATGAAATTTAGGATAGATATACTCCCTATGAATTACAGTAATAGGAATAATTCGGCAGTCATATTTATTAAATTCCTCCATTACGGCCTTGTATCGCCGTAACAGATTCCTTCTCCTGCCTATATCTTGAACTCTAACTCCCATACCGCAAAGATAATAAGCATTTTGCAGTTTTGCAAGGCGATTTTTCAGGAACAAAAAATAAAAAAACCGCCCACATATGCAGACGGTTGAAACCAATAAATATAATATGAAAAAACAGTTTATATTTTGGAAAATATTTTGAAAAAATCTTTTATTTCCCGCTCAAAAACATTGGTGTAGATGTTTTCATTACTTTGTTTTTCGCCCTCTTTCGTGGCCGTGAATGTCCATCGTGAGACAGCTGGTTCACTGACAAGAAGTCCTTCTTGAGCAGGAAGGTTTAGGTAGTAACCCTTGACCTCATAGCCTTGGCTCTGCAGAAACCTGATAATCTGCCCCTGCGACATCTCGGCTCTGGCGTGCATCGTTATGATGCCTTGTTCTTCTTTTATTCGTATCATTTTAAATCCGTTTTAAAAAGTCTTTAAATCTTATCTGCCAACCAGTATTTTTGATTGAGAAAAGTACTCGGGTAGGGCATCGCTGTTTTATCGGCTTTCTTCCCTTCTTTGAATTTAGGAATAAAGAGCAGAACCTCTATTTTTTCAGCATCCGTGAGGGCGTTCCATGCTTTCTGTGTCGCAGGTATCTTTCCCACCTTGTAGCCGTAGGCGTTCCAGAAGACCTCAAACCTTAAATCTTTTGGCATTTCCAAGAAGTCAAAGTCTGGAATAGGACTCTCCATCTGTCTTAAAAAATCGGTCTCACTTCGGAGCTTATTCGCTTGTCTGAGGGCAACAGTTATGTCTTCCCATGTCCAGCGGGTATTGGATAACTCCACCTTTCGGAGCATCCCGAAAGTATTGTCATATCCAAGTGTTATTTTCTGCTCGCTGTCTTTGTGAATGATGATGTATTCTTTCATAATTGTTGATGAATTTTATTCTTTAACATATCCAGTTTGTTTTGTTCGTAAAACCCTATTTCGCTGGTATTAGCTATGATAAGGCAGTTAAATAGAGCGTCCATCTGGTAAAATTTTAAAGTAAGCGAAAGCTCTCTGCCATTGGGATTATTGGTGTAAGTAAAGCATCTGCTGGTAAGAGTTTTAAAAAGTTCCTGCAAGATGGATTTTCGCACTTTTTCCTCCCTTGTCCGAGCAATACACTGACTGGCATCTCTTACTATGCGATGTACTAAAAACAGGGTTTCTGGTGCAATTTTAATTTTCGTTTTCATTTTTTTGTTTTTCAATTAAGAAAAAGTTTCGGGGAACGGTATAAATAATCATATCGCTATCAAAATGTTCCCATGAAGTATCTTTGCAGATGCACTGTATCCCATCTTTAATTTCAATATAAATATCTTCGCCTTTCACCTCTAAAACTTTTTCTAAATCTTGGTTTAAAATTTCTATTATATTCATGTTTCTAATTTAAAATTATCGTTTCTTCTACGAGGCTGTCTGCGAGCCTTTTGGCAAAATTCAAGTCTTTTTGAGCGTTCAGAAAGGCGTTGTAAAGACTATTTAACCGCTCAGCAGGGATTTTATTAAAATTATCTTCTTTTGCTGCACGGCAGGCGATAGCTTTCACATATTCCACGCTCGGTTTTTTGTTCATCTTCTCAAATACCCCGAAGATAGCCGCTATCAATCTTTTTCGCTTTTTGTCTAGTTCTTGGGACTTCGCCGAAGCTCTTTTGTTCAGCTCGTAATAAAGCTCATCTATTTCAGATGCTGTAAGCTCTTTCGCAGAGCTAGTGCGCCCATTGGTGAAGTTGTAGATGATTTCTCCCCGTTGCTCCTGTACTCCTTGCTTGGAGAAAGAAGTCATTAGTGCTTTAAGTGTTGCCATATCTATTTAGTTTTTAATAAATTAACTTTCCGAAATAAAAAGCGATAACGCTCCCCGCCATAGCCCCCGAAGCATAAACCACTCGGTCCAATTCGCTCCCGAAGGCAATTTTCTTAACATTGTGCGACCAAATGAAACTAATCAAGAAGCCACATGCTATAATTCCGAGCAAAAACTCTTTTGCAATAAATCGGGTATTTAAAACCACCAGAAATACCTGTGAAAATCCGGTTGCAAATAATGTTATTCTATTCATTTTTTTACTACGATTAAACATGTATCAATAGGGGTTCCGCTTTCCTTGAAACTACCTGCAGGAAGCTCTTCAATTGTCCCTCCATGGCTTGCGACTAACTCTCTAAAAGCAACAGTTTTATTGTCATTTCTAAACATTACCGAAGCAGAGGTAACAGCCACCACCACACGCTCCGCTATCTCTATTGCTTTAGTTACATGCTCAATATCCTGCCCTTTACTAAATGGCGGATTCATTACAATAGCAGTGTATTTTTTTTCAGGAACGAAAGTCAGAAAGTCATCGTGGACAAGCGAAAATCCTTTTTCTGTGAGTGTTTTTCTATTGTCTTCGTGAAGCTCTATTACATCACAATTCGGCATAAATTGTGCGATATTTCCCACCCCTGCACTTGGTTCAAGACATATATCATCAGTCGTGATTTCGGCAAGTTTTATCATTTTTCTTGCCAGCTCTATTGGAGTTGGGAAGAACTGAAAATCCTTTTTAATGCAGGAATACTCGCCTGTATTGATGATGTTTTCTATCATTTCCGAAACATCTTCTTGGAACAAATGAACCCTCTGTTTGGCATTCCATTTGCCGCCGATGGCAGTCAGCACCTTATTAAGCTGTGTGTAAGTCTTTCGGTCAAGTTGTTCTGTGATTCTAAGTGTTTGTCCTTCAGCTTCGCATTTTGCTAATAAGTCGATAATCTCTTTTTTTATTTTCATTTTTAAATATTTTTTAATCTATTTTTAATGTCGTTAAAATGGTTAAGAATGTCTTTTAATTCTTTGTCTTCGATATGATTTAGATGGCTGTCTAAGTCTTCTAAAAGCTTGATTTTACTTTTATAATTCACACGAAGCCGATTGTATTCTTCAGCCAGCAAATCGATAAGCTGGGCGTGGTCTTCCATGGTGTCTTTGCTTGCCTCCAGTGCCATTGTCAAGGATAAAATTTGAGCCATCATCGTAACGATATAGTCTTGAATGATGAGTTTTGGGAGGCTTAATTTTAAATCCTTGAGCTGTTCTATATCTAATTTTTTGGAAAACCCTGATAAAAA
>CALHQK010000034.1 GCA_938037185.1 uncultured Riemerella sp. | reverse complement strand
TGTTTTTGGAATGTGCAAAATAATTAAATTACAAAGTAGTATTTTTGCCTAAAATAGACCGCAATGATATTCCAAGGACAACTTCTAAAAATGTCTTCTGCATGGGCAGCTCCCATACAATACTACCTGAACCTATCCGGAGACCTGCTAAGCATCAACCAGCTTTTCGGAAAAAAACTGAGCATAAAACACACGGGCTTCCAGTGCATCTGCTGTATGGAGAACAAGCCTATCTTCCGCATGGGCTTCTGCAAAGAATGTTTTTTTGAAAGTCCCTATGCCAGCGAAACCATCCTGAAACCAGAGCTTTCTAAAGCACACCTCGGTATAGAGGAAAGAGATTTGGAAATAGAAAAACAAATCCAGCTGCAGCCGCACATAGTCTATCTTGCCTACACCGGCGATGTAAAAGTAGGCGTAACCCGAGAAAACCAAATCCCTACCCGATGGATAGACCAAGGCGCTACCTTTGCCCTGCCCATCGCAAGGACAGAAAACCGCTACGAAGCAGGTATCATAGAAGCTGAACTAAAAAAACACATCCCTGATAAAACCAACTGGCGGAAGATGCTCCAAGATGAGCGGGAAGACAATCTGGATTTATTAGACTTCAGGAATAAAATAGAACATCTTTTCCCAAAAGAAAGCAAGATGTTCGCCATTCATGAAGAAGATATCTGGAGGATAGATTTCCCCTACACTGCTCCGGAGAAAATATCTGCTTTTACACTGGACAAAGTCCCTAATTTCGAGGGAATCCTAAAAGGAGTGAAAGGGCAGTATCTCCATTTTGAAGGAGACCTGTTTATGAACATCCGAAACCACGAAGGCTATGTGATAGAGCTAAAAATAGAAAAAAGTATATAGAATGTTCTATATACTTTTTAGGTTTCTATAACTTACCGAAGAACTCTTTTATTTTATTTTTAATCCGCACAGGAAGAGGTTCTTTGTAGTTTTTATCTTCATCAAAATATCCGTAACCGTAGCCATATCCGTAACCGTAGCCATATCCGTAACCGTAGCCTTGTTTTACTGCATAGTCGTTATAGATAAGCCCCACATGCTGTATCTCTCCTGAGTGATACTTCTCGGCTACCATTTTCAGCATGTATTTCTCTGTGTATTCGTGTCTTATCACATAAACATTGGCATCTGCTAATTTCATTAACTCAAATGAATCTGCCACAAGCCCCACAGGCGGCGAGTCTATGATGATGAAATCATAATATTTTTTCAGCTCTTCTATGAAATCTCTGTTCTTATCACTCATGAGCAATTCAGATGGATTGGGCGGAATAGGTCCAGAGGTTGCTACATCCAACGCTGGAATGCTGGTTTTATTAATGATTTTCTCTATCTCAATATCTCCAGAGAGATAGTTTGAAATTCCATATTTATTATCAATTTTAAAATCACCAAATATTTTAGGCTTTCTTAAGTCCATCCCAAGGAGGATGGTTTTCTTACCACTAAGCCCTAAAACGGAAGCAATATTGATGGATGCATAAGTTTTTCCTTCACCGCCTACGGATGATGTTACGAGCAGAACTTTACTCTTTCCATCCTCTTTGTAAAGGAATCTAAGACCAGCCCTTACCCCTCTAAACGCCTCTGAAATAGAAGATTTTGGCTGTTCCAAAACGGTAAGGTTATTATGATGCGAACTTTTACCAATAACCCCGAGTAGAGGGATTTTCAATACATTGGTAACTTCTTTTATAGACCTTACTTTGCTGTCCAGCAGTTCGCCTATCAATATGAATAATAATGGAATAAGCATTAATCCTATGATTATCCCATATTTAAACATGGTCACATTAGGACCTATCGGACCCTGTCCGAGGTCTTTTGCGGGGTCTATAATGGTAAGGTCGGATTTGCTTGTCGCCAGTCTTATTTGCGATTCAGCCTGTTTGGTAAGCAAGGTATTATAGGTTGTTTCTATGATTTTATACTCCCGCTCGATGTCTATATATTTACGCTGATTTTCAGGAAGGTGGATAAGCTCGGCTTCCGCTTCGGCAATGCTCTTATTTATTCTTGCGATTTCTTGGCCATAGTTAGAGGCGTAAGAATTCAGCCTTCCATGAGATTTTGCTCTGGCTTGGCTTATGAGCCTATTAATCTCTCTCATCGGCTCTGAATCCGGAGTGTAAATCGATGCGAGTTCTATTCTCTTTTCGTAAAGTGTTCGCAGTTCAGAAACGGAAATACTGAAAGTTTCATCTTGAATCCCAGCAGAACCAGCATCTATCATGTCCTCAATATTCCTATTGATGGAGTTTCTAAGGGACGCAAGTGAGTTCATTTTAAGCAGTAAATCTACCTTTCTGAGCTCCAAATCTTGTATCTTCTTGAGTAGTTCTTGGTCTTTTTGCTCTACATTGTATAGTTTTTTATCTATTTTAAGAGCATTAAGATTATTCGCGCTGGAATCCAGTTTTTTCCTAACAACACCAAGATTATCATTAATGTATTTTAGCGTGTTTCTATCTACAAGGCTCTGGTCTTCCTTTCTTTTTTCGATGAGTTCTTCAACGGTTTGATTTAAGAAATTAACGGTCTCCCTTAAGTTATAGCCTTGTTTAGAAATAATAATAACGGAGTTGATTTCCTCATCAAACTGCACCGAAATGTTTGCCTGAATGTTCCTTACAGTGGTATTAACAGTGTTTAGATTTACAATGATGTTATCTAATGGAAGGCTTTTATTAGGGTTATTGGTTAATTTAAACCTTAAATTTGGTGATTCATACCATTGATTAACCGCAATAATCTTATTACTCGGAGCTGCATACTCAGGAATGGTCTCAAATTCTTCGGTTTTATAATTATATAAATTATTGGAATGTCCTTCTTCAGGCAATACCACCTCATATTTTCCGTTCCCTTGTGGAATTAGGGTAATGGGGTACCCCACCTGCTGTAGATGGTTTTTATCTACTTCCAAAATCACAGGAGAATCATATTTATCCAAATAAGTTTCCCTCAAAAGCCCTTTGGTAGAATACCCCACGAACAAATCTAATTTCTGAACCAAATACTCGTTATGACTTCTTGACAGAAGCATTTTTTTTAGGAAAATCCCATCTTGGTTACCTCCCTGCCCCCAAATAAAGTTAATGGACTGATTAGGAGTAAAATAGCTCGCCGTATTGTTTGATATACTTAATGATAAATTGGAAGCGTATATTCTTTGGACATAGTATCTGTTGTAAATGAAAGATATAACATAACCTGATGCGCCAAAAAACAGAAACCAATACCAATTTTTAATTATCCTTATAAGGAAATGCTGTATATCAAATAAACTGAATACACCTACTTTTTCCTTTGGGTTTTCTTGTTTTATTGTCGTATTTTTTTCTGGAATCATATAATTATAATCTTGAGAATAAGAGATATACCGTCATTGCAGTAGTAATTAGAGATACTCCTGTTGTTATCGTCTGGATAGGCTCTTTTCCAAAACCATGTAGATTTCGTGGTCTCGTATTGAGATAGATTTCGTCCCCATTTTGAATCCAATAATAAGGCGAGTTCATGACATCATCCCTTGTTAAATCCAATTTTACTATTTTTATTCCCTCCGGAAGTTTTCTATGGAGTATGATATTTTTCCTGTCAATAGTTCTATTAAGTCCGCCATTCATTGCTAAGGCTTCTGTGATGGTTAAGGTCTGCTTGTAAGCTACCTTCTCGCCTGTCATTTCTGTGGTTTCTATGTCGCCCAAGATATAATATCTTATACCATCTATATTGAGCCTTACCTCTGATTTTCCTTCTAAAAAATTTTCATTTACTTTCTGCTGTATTTCGCGGGTAATGTCTTCTAAGGTACGCCCTTCCGCTTTTACAAATCCTATCCCAAAGATATTCACATCTCCCTTAGAATCAACCTTTAATCCAGTAAAATAATAATTGCCATTTCCACCTGTCATGGTAACACCTCCACTCCCTGTGCTGTTTCCTCCTCCTCCAACACCAGATGCGCTCATTGCAACTGTTCCTCCTGGAACACTACTCCCTGAAGTATTATAACTTGAATAGAACTGAGCAGCGTCTCCCTTTGGAGTGGTAATAATATTAAGAGACAAAATATCATTTTTAGTAACTCTATAAGTGGGGATATTATATGGAACCAGCCCTTCTGAATTAATCTGTAAGTTTTCATTTGGCTGAAGATATTTTATATCCTTTGTCCCTATACAAGAACTTAGTACACCTGCCAAAAACGCCAAAATTACAATCTCTCTTTTTTTCATTAGTATCTTTTATTTTACAAAAATAGTATTTTTATGCTTATTTTCTTAATTTGAATATTATATTTGGGAGATACGCTCCTATAAATCCTAAACTTAGAACGATAGCCATCAATATATTTATCTCTATGTGTCTTAATAAATAAGTAACTAAAATAATCCCTAAATAGTATAAAATTATATAAAAAGTTACTCCCTTATGAGATAGTCCTAAATTCAGTAGTCTATGATGAATATGGTTTCTATCGGCCTCCAGAGGGGATTTTTTGTTTAATAAACGGATAATGATAACGCTCAGGGTATCTATCGTCGGCAGTATTAATATCGCAAATGCTATCACTGGAGCTGACTGCAAATAGTAATGCGGAACATCAGGATTATCTTTACTTATAAAAAGATCTATAAAATAAAATGCTGTAAAAACTAACAGGAAACCAATAATCATAGAACCTGTATCTCCCATGAATATTTTTATTTTCTTGTCGGACAGATTATAATATAAAAATCCGAGCAGTGCTCCTATAATAATGACACACAGCATTACCATGGGATAATTATATTCTCCCAAATGATAATAACTCCACCCAAAGAGAGAACAGCATATAATAGCAAAAGAACCTGCCAGACCATCTACTCCATCAATTAGATTGAAAGCATTAATCATCACTACAAATATGATAATACTAAGAATCACGCTCATTAAGTAATTCAGCTCATATATTCCAAAAAGCCCAAACATACTTCTCAGCCTGACATCAGAACCTATGACTATCATTACTGCTACAATAATCTGTGCAAACAGTTTCTTATAAGCCCGTATCACTACTATATCATCCATAACGCCGATATAGAGTAGAATAACCAATGCAGGAAATAGGAATTTATACGAGTCAAAAAGCTCATAGGCAAAAATAGGGGCACATATCCCTATTGTATAAAAAATAGCTATCCCACCAAGATTAGGAACTTTCCTATCATGTGAACTTCTTTCCTTCGGCTCATCCATCAAGTTTTTTCTATGAGAGATTTTCAAAATAATTGGAATTGCTGCATAAGTGAGTCCTAATGATATTAAAAAAGCAAATATCAGTTTCAAAATAAACACTGTAGACTCCTTGGAGTTAAAAAAAGATTGTATGATTTCTTCCATATATTTTTATATTACCAAAGATAATTTTCATATATATAATTATACGCTGCTTTTGGAGCCTGCATCTTTGCATAAACGAAATAATAAAATATTACAAAACAGACCATACTAAAGTACAATGATTTTTTCAAGGCATCCTTTTGCACTGCTGCTATAATATTAGGAATTACCATAACCATATAAGTAAAGTAGTAAACAACAAGTCTTGAAGAAAAGATGGCACTACCCCTAAACACAAAATACAAACAGACCCCCATAACACCTATATTTCTCATATATTCATAATATGGTATCCTTTCACAGGCTTCCTTATTATATGTCACCAGAAAATAGGTATACATCACGCATATTAAATCTGTTAATTTAACACTACCTTTATTTTCTTCTTCTACCATTTCATATGCTTGAAAACCACTATGCACTTCGGATGGAATCAACCAATCAAGCAATGATATGTGCTTATAAATTTCCAATGGAGACAATGCCATACTCATTAAAACTAATAAGAGAATTCTAATTGAATTTAAAGGCACTAAAACCAACCAATAAGTAACTACAAATAGAAAGGCCGAGTTATGAAATCCCATAGCCAAATATATCATGAACAAAAAACTCAGCAATTTTCTTTCCTTTATATAATGAAACGAGAAAAATACTATTCCTGTAGCTATAGCTTGGCGCATATGTCCTCCATCAGTCGTAAAGTAACTTGGAAATATATATAGTAGCAAACTTAATGATGGATAGACCACATTTCGCTCAAAAGTTATATATTTTAATGTTATTGAAATTATAGCAACTACTAATGTAAAAATGTAAAAATGAAGTCCCGCACCATGTATTATTTTTCCCACAAGAACATAAAGCCTCTCCATATCCAAAAACTCACTCCTGCTGCCATTAATAATCGTGGAAAAAGAAATGTTTTCTCCAATATAATGATATGCTTTTAAATAAATTGGATAGTCTGCCCCTATATATTTCCTAAATCCTATCATGATTATCATCACCACTATTACTATCCATATAGACTTATATTTCTTATTTTCATAAACCTCTAAAAAGCTATAAGCAATAAGAACCAAAATAAGTATCGTAAAAACAGGATGTAGGAAATGTATCATTTTCTATCTGCTATTTCAATATTTTTCTCAGAAGCCATTCCTGCCTCAAAAAATACAATAAATAATATACTTTTTTCTTAATCGGCAAAGATACGAGATAATTCTTACCAAACCGCTTATAATTAAGAATTTCTATCAAAGATATTTTTCTTTCCTTTATGAATTTTCTCAGTTCTGCCGACATTTTTCGGTATAAATCATCATCTTTCACAAAAGCCAAATACGCCAAATAAGAATAAACCGCCTCAAATATCCAAAAACCCTTCAATGCTTGTTTTTCATTAGAATATTGAGACTTTTTGAACACTTCTTCCACATCCTTCACAGCTTTTAATAAATCTAAACCTTTTTCGGTGTGGGTTTTCGTAATAGAATACTGTCGCTCTAGGTATTGGTAATGATAATTTTGAGTCTGAGCTAAAGTCTTACAACTCAGCAAAAGCTGCGGAACAAGCTGTATATCCTCAAAATGCATTCCTTTTTTAAATCGTTTATTTTCAAACAATTCCTTTTTAAAAAGTTTATTACAAGCAAAATATCCCAAATCCGAAAAAACAGAAAGATTTTTTGCCAAATCTATTTTTTCTGGCATATTGGGAACCTGAGTAAGTTTTTGAAGAATTTTTCCATTTTCATCGACTTTTTGAAGATTACAGATCACCATTTCAGCATCATGTTTTTGGGCAAGAGAGTACATCTCCTCAAACATCTCCGCCGTAACATAATCATCACTATCCACAAAGCCTATATATTCGCTACTCGCCCTATCCAAACCGAAATTCCTCGCATCGCTCAGCCCTCCATTTTCCTTTATAAAAGATTTTATTTTATCTGGATATTTGGTCTGAAATTCATCTATAATCTGCTTAGAATTATCCTTACTTCCATCATCTACGACAATGATTTCCACATCTTCCAAAGTCTGATTCACCAATGAATCAAGACATTTTGCAAGATATTTTTCTACATTATAAACAGGAACGATGATGGAAACTTTCTTCATGTTATCTGAGTTTTTTTTGCTTAAAAATATATTTCAAATATTGAAAAATTGTTGGATGGGTATAATTGGATTCTTCAGTCACATTCTCCACTTTTCTAGCATTCAGTTCCTCTCCATTTTCTATTTTTTTTATAATTTCTGCTTGTTTTTCTGCTATTCCCACCATTCCTTTCCAGCTCATTGTAAAAAAACTATCACCTTCTTCTATTTCAAGTTTCCCTTGCGCTAAAATATCTCCTGTATCCACTCCTCCATCTACCCAAAATACGCTATAGCCTATGTTTTCCCAATCATCCTGATACGCCGCCCAGAAAGGAGAATGAACCCCTCTATATTTAGGCGTAATACCTGGGTGCCCTCCCAAACATCTTCCATCCACTATATTGCGGACTTTCTTCCCTACCCAATACCCTGTATGAATAACGAAAATATCCGCTTTTTTCTCCTTAAGCCACTTTATTGTTTCTGGATTAGAATAATCCGTAGTAGAGTGATAATCAATATCTTTATTTTTAATTATTTCATTGATTTCCTCTACATTATATATTTTGTTAAATATCTCTCTATCTTTTTTAGCATTCAGAATTTTATATAAAAATCTCCCTATAATTTGTAGAAAAACACTCCAATAGCCATACTTTTTTACCGCTATTTTGAGATAAGAAAAATCTATTTTATTCTTATGTTTATTGGCATTGCATACACCCACTACATTAATGTCATTTTGGAGAAGAATGCTCAATGTTTTATCAAAAATAATCCCTGTCCCGAAGAGACAGACTACTCTTAGTTTAGTATCTTGTTTCATTTTTTCTATTTTGTAAATATTGATGCAAAGGAAAAATCAATGTTTTTATTATTTTTTTTAATTTTCTAATTCTCTGCAATTTAGATAAATTTTCTAATCTTAATATTTTTTGTAAATCCTCTCCTGCCACATCATTTTTAATGCTCAATCTTCCTAATATTTCCGAATTATTCATTTTACGGAGAGTAACTATCGGCTCTGAATCAAAAATCTGCGTAAATCCCGCCTCACAAGCACTTTCGTATGTTTTCTTATCACTGTCTCCCCCTGGAATACTGCAAGAAGTGATTTCTCTGCTCAATATCTGCTCTAAAATTTCTTTGGAAGTTTTCCATTCACCAAGCATTTGTTTATAAGATAAACTCTTGAAAATCATAGGGTGAGTATGAGAGTGCGATCCTATATTATGCCCATAATCTGCAACTTTACAAATATCATCCGAGGTTAAAAACCCTTTCTGTCCTATTTTTGAAGTTGTAATGAAAAAATAGCCTTTCATCTGCTCTCTACCAAGCATTTCTGCCGAACGAAGGTTGCTGATTCCTCCATCATCAAAGGTAAAAATTACTTCTTCATCTGTTTTTTGTATGTGATTTTTCACTATTTCCAAATCTCTTTCAAAATCCTTAACCTTATGAATATAAGGAAGATTATCCCGATTTTGGAAACCTGATTCGGTAATATCATCACTCACTTCATGATATAGTAAAACAATCTTTTTTTCTGTTTTATCCCTTATTTCCATTAAATCTTTATAAAGTTTAAATTAAAAACTTTTTATTCAGTTCGCCTCTCTTCGCGTTTTCATAGTCTTCACGGGAACAAGGAATCCATTTTTTCACATCATTTCCCTTCACAAAATACCACAATCCGCTGAAAGTATCCCTTTTAAAACTAAATTCCCTATTGTCTATCAAAACCACAAAAGTATCATAACTACGCTCCTTTGGATGTGTCCTCTGGATATTTATTCCTTCTATCAAATACCAAAGCATCTGCGCCATAAGCTGATGATTTAGAACACTTTCCGAATGAATATTAAAATTAAACACTCCGAAAGTTTTCAGATTTTCGCTTAGTCCTATTTCTTTCATATAAGCACAGATTTCGCGGCGGTTCAGCCCATTTACCTGCGGATTTGTAGAAAAAGCCTCCGAAAAACTCTCCACAGCATCACAGTTGAGCGTAACCATATCTGCCCTGCGGAAAAAAGGCTCTGCCTTCTCCATCGTATTCATCATATCAGCGAGGCGAAGGACATCAAAATCCACTTCTTTCATCAGCTTTAATAAAGCAATTTCATTCAAATGCCTCTGATAGCCCAAAAGATGAAAATTTCGCAAAGAAGCTTCTTTTTTCGTTAAAATTTTATGCAAATAGTTCGCTTCCGAAATCTCTTCTCCTTCGTTTGAAAGAGAGGCAACATTAGAAATATGAGCATAATTAATGCCTTTCTGATGGAAATTTAATGCTGAAAATAATGCGTAAGACAAATCCACGCTTCCTCCGATGACAACTGGAGCTGCATTTTTATTATAGCAAAATGTCAGTATTTCCTCTAAAACATATCGCGTATCTGCCTGAGTTTTACCCGAAATAAGCTCTCCCAAATCACAAATAGGAACTTCAAAATCAGATTTTGAAAGCCTATAAAGGTATTTTCGGAGTTTGCCAAAAGCATTCGGCAAGGCAGCCTGCCCTCCGCCCCCTCGATAATCCGAAACAAAAAGCAAAACAATACTGTCCTCCTCTATCTCATTGCTAATCAGACTCCCAAGCTGCCAGTTTTCAGTCCTGATTTCACTTGGCGGAACAATAAAATCCTGAAATATCATAAAACCAACGAATATCGAGCAAAGATAAACAAAATATAAACATTTCTAAAAGGAGCTTAAATTATATTTAATATCTTTGCGCCAGCAAAAAGGGGTGCTGTAAAAGGCTGAGATCATACCCAATGAACCTGAACAGGTAATGCTGTTTAGGGAAGTGTCCAGGCACGATTGTGTTCTCTTATTTTTTCGCATCCTTTTATTCTCAAAATTGTTTAACTAAAAAATTATTGAAAGAATGAAAGGAATTATTTATTTAGGGCTATGCGCTAGCTCTATGTCCTACGCACAGGCAGATTCTGCCAAAGTCAAAGAAATCGAAGCGGTTAATTTCACCAAACGGCTTCCTGTCACCAAAGAAATCATCCGTGTGGAAAATTTAGCCCAGAAAAACCTAGGGCAAGACCTCCCGATGCTTCTCAAAAATCAGACCTCTGTCCTCTCCTCATCGGATACTGGGAACGGAGTGGGCTACTCGGATTTTAGAATTCGGGGCGTGGCAGGAACTTCTATCAATGTGATGATGAACGGCGTTCCGTACAACGACAGCGAATCACAGGGGACTTTCTTCGTAAATGTCAGCGATTTAGCAAGTTCAGCTTCTCAAATCCTGATTCAAAGAGGCGTGGGAAGCACATCCAATGGGGCGGCGGCTTTCGGAGCGAGTGTAAATATCATCACCAAAAACCCAAAAGAAACGCCATATTTCCGAACCGACCAGTCCTATGGTTCTTTTGATACCAGAAAACACTCTTTCGAGGCTGGAACAGGGAATTTTCTTCACAACAAATTCTCCATCATGGCGAGATATTCCATCATAAAATCAGATGGATACATAGACAGGGCGACCTCTGACCTGCAGTCCTACAACATCACCGCTTTATTCAAAACTGAAAAAACAAAACTAAAATTTTTAGCTTTCGGCGGAAAGGAAAAAACTTACCAATCATGGAACGGAATAGATGAAAACACTTATAAAATCAACCGAAAATTCAATTCCTCTGGAGCAATCTATCAAGGTGGAAATATCGTAAAATTCTACGATAGCGAAACGGACAATTACCAGCAAAACCATTATCATCTTATTCTAAATCAAAACATTAGCAACCATTGGGATTTGGAAACTACCCTTCATTACACCAAAGGAAAAGGTTTCTACGAAAACTACAAACAAGACCAAAGACCCGATAAATACAATATTCTCAATTCTGGAATCATAAAAACAGACCTCATCAGAAAAAAATGGCTGGACAATGATTTTTATGGAATGGTTGCGCATATTTATGGAAAGTATAACCAACTGAAAATCAACCTCGGCGGAGCAGGAAACCAATACCACGGAAAGCATTTCGGGAATATGAGCTCGGCATTTGGGCTGCCGCAGATTCCTTTCGAGCATGAATATTACCGCAATCATTCGGTGAAAAACGACCTTTCTTTCTTCGGAAAATTCATTTATTCTTTGAATAAATTTGAACTTTTTGGAGATTTACAATTTAGACATATCTATCACAACGCCAGAGTTTTAGAATATTTCAGAGGAGAAGGAGGCGATTTCAGCCGAGTGTTTAATTTCCTAAACCCAAAAACGGGAATTAACTTTAATTTTAATCACGGGAAAATCTATTTCTCCTACGCACTGGCTCACCGAGAGCCGAGCCGAAAGGATATCATTTCTAAAAATAATATCCAGCACGAAACGCTCCACGACTTTGAGCTGGGACTGGAAAAAAGCGGAAAATTCTTTTCTGTTTTTGCGAACCTCTACTACATGCACTATAATAACCAACTGGTTTTCAGCGGCAAAATCGACAACACAGGCGCTTTCATCAGAGAAAACTCAGGGAAATCTTTCAGAAGAGGGGTGGAATTTGGCTTTAATCTAAAACCCATCAAAAACATTCAAATTTTGGCTAATGCAACTTGGAGCGAAAACAAAAACCTTAATTTTCATGTGAAAAATGGCGGACTGCTTGAAAACTTGGGAACAACGGACATCGCTCTTTCTCCGAAATTCATCAGTAATATCGGCGTTTCTTATCAGCTGAAAAACTTTAATTTCGGTATTCAAAACCAATATGTCAGCGGACAGTATCTGGATAATACACAGACACTTGCAATTCCTGATTATAATCTTTTGGATTTCTTGGCTGGTTATAAATTGAACTTAAAACATCACGAACTGAATCTTTATTTCAATCTCAATAACCTTCTCAACAGAATGTACATGACCAAAGGGCATGTCTATGATGGAGCCGCCTATTATTTCCCACAGGCAGGGCGAAATTTCATGCTGGGAATGACTTGGATCGTGAAGTAATATTTATTTTGTCTATTTCTGAATTAGATGCTTTCTACTGAAACTTGATGTTAATTTTCATAAATTTGAAAAGTAATTTTTAATTTTTTTCTTATGAAGAATTCAAATCTTATTGGGCTGAAAGAAGCCGACTGCAAAAAAATAGCTGAAAAACTGAATGTCCTTTTAGCAAATTATTCTGTTTTCTACCAAAATACGCGCGGCGCGCATTGGAATGTGAGAGGCGAGCATTTTTTTACTCTTCACTCTAAATTTGAAGAACTATACAATGAGTTGATAGACAAAATCGATGAAATTGCAGAAAGAATTCTCACATTAGGCCATGTGCCGACTCACAATTTCTCTGATTATTTGGAAGTTTCAACGATTAAAGAAAGTAAGGAAGTACATGATGGCAAAAAATGTGTAGAGAACATTCTGCATTCGCTTAAAACCGTTATAGAGCTTCAGCGGGAGCTTTTAGATATTACTGAAAAAGCGAATGATGAAGGAACCAACACATTAATAAGTGATTACATCATAAAACAGGAAAAAGAAGTCTGGATGTATAATGCTTATTTAGGGCAATAAATTTTATCAATAATGGCGGTTTTTCTGCCATTATTTTTTTTATTTTTGCAAAAAGTTATATTTTGAAATACAAACATCTGGATGCCTCACAGCCTATCGGTATTTTTGATAGCGGAGTTGGTGGACTTACAAACGCCAAAGAAATAAAACGGCTTATGCCTCAGGAAGATTTTATATACTTTGGTGATACTAAGCATCTTCCTTACGGAGACAAATCAAAAGAGGCAATCATCAACTATTCAGTAGAAATCGCAGAATTCCTCTTGAAACAAAACTGCAAAGCTATTGTAGTAGCCTGTAATACAGCGGCTTCCAATGCATTAAAGGAAGTAAAGGATGTGGTAGGAGACAGGGCTCTCGTTTTTGATGTGATTAGTCCCGTTGCAGAAAAAGTTGCCTACGAAATACACCAGAATGTAGGCGTAATTGCTACAAAAGCGACTATCAACTCTAAACTATACAAAAAAAGTATTAAGAAATATAATAAATTCATCAATGTGCAGGAGCTCGCGACGCCTCTTCTAGTGCCTGCCATAGAGGAAGGATTTATCAATCACCCTATTTCCCGCAGTATAATATATAATTACCTGTCCAACAACAAGTTGAAAAACATAGAAACACTCATTTTAGGATGTACGCACTATCCTTTGCTCATGGAAGAAATCAAGCAATACTACGGCACAAGGGTAAGAGTAATAGATTCTCCTAATATCGTTGCTAATTTTATACAGCATACCCTTGAGAAATATGATTTGCTCCACAAAAACAATCCTCATCCAAAGTATGAGTTTTATATTTCGGATATAACCAAAAATTTTCAGAAAATATCTAAAAAATTCTTCGGAAATAAAATAGATTTGGAACTAAAAACCTTATAAACAAATGATTACTATAATTGCTGCTATCGGAAAAAACAACGAATTAGGGAAGGACAATCAGCTTCTGTGGCATCTTCCAGAAGATTTAAAATATTTCAAAAAAATGACTCTGGAGCATCCTATAATTATGGGCAGAAAAACCTACGAAAGCATTGGAAAGCCCCTCCCTAACCGCACTAATATTGTGGTAAGCAGAAAGGAAGACTGGTTTGAGGAAGGAATTCTTATCGTTCCTTCCATAAAAGATGCTATCAAACATGCTAAGAAAATTAACGAACAGATTTTCATCCTCGGAGGCGGAAATATCTATGAACAAACCATAGACTTGGCCGATTGTCTGAAAATCACACAAGTAGACTTTCAGACAGAAGCCGATGCATTTTTCCCAAAAATAGATGAAAATATCTGGCAGAAAACCGATGAAATCCATCACCCAAAAGATGAAAAACACGCATACGATTTTTCTTTTCAAACTTGGGAAAGAAGGAAATAATTTCTTCCTGAACTAATAAATTTCATCTAAAATTCTATTCATTTTTATCAAATCTCGATTAGAAAGGATGAACTGGTTCTGCTGTGATTTCTTGATAAAATCAACCGCTTCCGTAATTTTTTCTATGCTTTTCCCTGTTTTCAGATGAAGTTTATTTATGAATTCTTCATCTAAGTTTTGTGTATCTATCAGCAGCTCCATCCTTACACGATGCAGGAAATATTGCGCCTTTTTGACCATCATATCTCGGGAATCTCCTTCATTAAGATACAGATTACCAATACTTTTGACAAATTCTACAGATTTATTTTGCTTCGGCGGTATAATAGGAATAATTCTCTGACGGCGTTTTGCATTAAAAAATATAAACAAAACTATCCCCGCTAAAAACAGCCACCAAGCATATTTAAGGGGCGGATTGCTGAGGATAAACCTCATTTCCGACTGCGAAACTCCTGCCATATCTTTCTTCACAAACCATACTGTAGGCACATTATCAGGAAGATAAGAAAGCAAATCGGTAATGTATGAAATATTCTCTTTTTGAAGCAGATAATAATTGGTAAGAACCAATGGCTCAGTATGAAGGTAAAAATTTCCTTTTCCGTGTTTTACTTTTATGAAATTCGCCCCAGCCAGCACTCCATTAGAAGCCGCATATCCTAAAACCTGACTGCCATTTCGGATGCTGTCAATTGCAAGGTCATTAGGCAGTTTGTCTGCAACTATGCTGTCATATTCGAGTTTTTTATCCGTAAAATAAAGTGTAACTTTATCATCTGTTTCTTCAAAATTTTCAAAATCTATCCTATAAGTAGAGATATCCAAAGAATCTGATATTGGAAGGAAATCCAATGTTTCAGAAAACACCAAAACATCCGCCCCTTCTTCGGTTTGTTTTAATATTTTTTTCCAAGATTCTTTGTCTAATTCGGGCTGTATCAGCAGTATATTATGTTTTCCCCTTTTCTGCTGATAGTATTCGTACGGAGAAATATTTACTTTCTCTATTTTATTCTGAAACAAAGCAGGAGCTTCCTTAGAAAAAACATAAAGCCCAAATGGAGATTTTTCCTTTATATCATAGTTTTTGTTCCAACTGACCACCTCTGTTTTACCCAATTCTAAAAAAGTAAACAAAACCAAAACAGCAGCTAAGATAATTCCGTATATTTTAATAGTCTTATTCATAATTATGGTAATTATCTCAGTTCCTTATATTTATATTCTAATTCTCTGTATTTCGGCTCATCTATTTTGAATTCTCCATACCAGACATAGTCAAAAATCAGAGCTATTTCTTTGAAACCCTGCTTGATATCTGCTTTTTGTATTTCGGCAATATAGTCTTTATTGGTTTTTTCAGGATTCCATTCTATGATTTTTTTGTCGGTCAGTTGTTTCAAAATCCAAAGGAAATGGTAGCGCACCGCCGAGCGATAGTCTTTCTGGCGTTCGTATTTAGCGATAGTTTCGGGAAAATCAACTTCATGAATATTCTCCACAACATCTTCTACAGGGATTTCCAATTTTGTATTTTTCTTTGCAAAAAACAAGTTTCCTCTTCTTTCAACCAAAAATTTTATGATAAAATACAATACCACACCGACCACAATTACCGCCAGAATTCTAAACACTATTTTCCAAGGCTTAATAGTGTTCATGCCTTCTAAATCACCGAAGAGATATTCTAGAATCTTTCCAAGCCTGCGTTTTATTTTTTCCCAAAAGCTGATTTTTGGCTGGTTTTCAGAATAATCAAACTCCTTTCCTTTGTATTTTGATTGAAAATCGGGAGTGATTTTTTTAGGATAAAGCTCATTATCGGTTTGAATACCCAAGCTCAGCAGCGAATCCGCGGAAACCATATTCTTTTCGGAGCGTTTTTTGACCTCAACTTTTGGAGTGCTTTCCACCTGTGCTGAGAACCCCGCTCCGAAGAACAGCAAGAATATGAGAACCTTATACTTCATCCCGCCCGATGCTGTCTATCTCCGTTAAATCCATTTCTCTATGCAGGTCTGTACGGCTGTCATAATACATAAACCCTGAACACAAAGAAATAAAATTACTCATGATAAGGGAAATAATTATTATTAAAGGATAAGCCATGACAGTAAGCACTAGTGTAATATAGAAAGTTTCTGCACTTGACATATTAAGACTTAATCCTAAACTAAGTATTATGATGAACACCAATATAAAAGCAAGGGCGTAAGCCACGACCTGCTGTAATATATATAGTATCACTGTTGTTCCCCAATATTTCCAAAAAGGAGACTTTTGGTTATATTGTTGATAAGAAAACTGAGAACGAATAGCATAACTCAACGAGCTGAAAAAGCCTTTTCCTCTATTGAAATAATCATAAATTAGGAAATTAACAACATTCGTCATCACAGGGGTCAAGAATATGACCAAAAGAAAGTAAAGTCCTTGGATACGATATGTCATGGTATAACTATAACCCAGCCCATAAACTACCAAGTATAAAGGGAATACTATAAATACAAATCCTAAAAACAATTTAAATATTTTCCCAATATTTTTTTTCACATCAGACATTATTTCATCTACTGCTATATTCTTATTTCCCGTTTCGATAAGTCTTTTCAGATACAAGACAGGATAAGAATAATTAACAACGGATATCAGGATGAAAACTAAAAAAATAAACAGGGAAGTAAATATAATTTGCACTATATTTTCAAGAAAATAACGCCCTATAGACGCACTATTTCCTCCTCCTATGCCCTCAAAAATAAGACTAAAAATGTTCTTAAAACCAAAAAAGACAAGCACCGCCATCAATATAATCAATAGACCATTGATTACGAAATAGTTTTTAAAATAATTCTTTCCGTAGAGCTTCACAAAATTAAATGTATCTGAGATTAAAGCTCCAAAATCTCTTTTCTTATAAAACTGCATCATTTTTATTTATTTTTCTATTTACAATATATGGATAAACACAATAATAATAAGTAATAAACGCCAATGTACCAAAAATAATAATCATATTAAGCACAAAAGGCATGGTAAGGGCATGCCGTGTAACAAAACCCTCTAATATACCTGCAAAAATAGTAAAAGGCACTGTACTTACAAATATTTTGAAAGCATTTTTTGCACCATATTTGAAAGAATTAAACCTTGAATAAGTCTTTGGGAATAAAAGAGATGCCCCCATCATCATCCCTGCCGCCGCCTCTATGACCATTGCAAAAATTTCAAAAACACCATGTATCCAAATCCCTCTTGCACTGCTCTGTAACGATTGGAAATCACCATACTGAAAAAAAAGATACTGAAACGAACCAAGCATAATACAATTCTTAAACAGCACAAATACAGAGCCCGCACCTCCCAAAACTCCCATTACAAAAAGATACGCCCCGACTTTCAGGTTGTTTACAATAATCATCAAACTCATCGACAGCATTCCCTCATCCTGATATACACCTACTTCATTTTTATTTTTAATATTTTCTATGGTCATATTTACATAGCCATCACCTAAAATAAGATTAACAAAATCTTTGTCATAATGCGCCGAAACAGCTCCAATAAGAGTAAAAATACTAAAAAAACCAAACGCATACAGCAGGTATTTCCTATACTGATACATCAGCAGCGGAACCTCTGTTTTGTAAAAATACAGCAGCCTGTTTCTTTCTTCTCTTTTTGTTTTATAAATCTGCTGGAAAATCCTTGAAGAAAGATAATTGATATAAACCGTAGTCTTGCTCTTTGGATAATAAGTCTGAGCAAAGGACAAGTCGTTAATCAGGTTAATATACAGAGAGGAAAGGTCATTGGGATTTTTCTTTTCCCTGCCTTCTATCACCCTTTCTATCTCCTGCCACTTTTCTTTGTTTTGTTTAATAAAAGCTACCTCTCTCATAAGATTGCTAAGGTATGAAAAAATCTATAAACAACAACGAAAGTTTTCTATATTTGTAAATTCTTATCCAAAATACGATGAATCAGATATCAATCAATACTTCTCAGAATGTAAATATCATTTTCAATACGGCCAGTTTAGGTAGCCGGATATTTGCCACTATTATTGATATGCTCATCAAGATGGCTTACAGCACATTATTTTTCCTTGTATTCAGAGGCTTATCTCCTAAAGCAATTGTTTCATATAGTGAATGGGATATTTTTATCATATTTCTTATAGGTCTGGCTCCGGTATGGCTGTACACCCTTGTTTTAGAATACTTTATGGGAGGGCAGACTTTCGGTAAAAAGATAATGAAGATAAAAGTAGTAAAGATTGACGGCTATCAGGCAAGTTTCGGAGATTACCTCATCCGCTGGATTTTCTGCATCATTGATGTCTATACCAGCTCTGCAATCGCAGGGATTTTATCAATTATTATCTCTAAGAACAGCCAGAGAATAGGAGATATGGTCTCTGGGACAGCCGTAATTTCCCTAAAAAATGATGTGACTATCAACCACACCATCCTTGAAAACATCGGGCAGGACTATATCCCTGTTTTTCCGCAGGTTATTGCTTTTTCGGATAATGATATTAGAATTATCAAAGAAAATTTCAGAAGAGCAGATTTCAATAACGACCAACAGGTGCTATATAAATTAGTAGAAAAAATACAGGAAATCCTAAAAATAGAATACAATTCCAGCCAGTTCACTCCAAGGCAGTTCATCAGCACTATTATTAAGGATTATAATTTTTATACAGGAAAAGATAGTTAATATTTGCCAATTATATTATAAAAAACTCTACTTTTGCAAAAATTTATACAATATGTCTAAGAATTTAGTGATTGTAGAGTCTCCTGCAAAGGCGAAAACCATTCAGAAATATTTAGGTAAAGATTTCGAGGTAAAATCCAGCTTTGGGCACATCCGTGATTTACCAAAAAAAGGAATGGGCATTGATTTACAAACCTTTACACCTGATTATGAGGTTTCATCAGACAAGAAAAAAATAGTGTCTGAACTAAAAGAAGCCGCAAAAAAGGCTGAAACAATATGGCTCGCTTCCGATGAAGACCGAGAAGGAGAGGCTATCGCTTGGCATCTTGCACAAGAGCTAAAACTAAATGACAAAAACACGAAGCGTATTGTTTTTCACGAAATTACGAAAAACGCTATTTTAAAAGCGGTTGAAAATCCACGAAAAATTGATGAAAATCTCGTGAATGCACAGCAGGCACGCCGTGTTTTAGACAGAATTGTAGGTTTTGAAATGTCTCCCGTGCTTTGGAAAAAAGTAAAAACAGGGCTTTCCGCAGGGCGTGTGCAGTCGGTTGCCGTGAGGCTCATTGTAGAGAGGGAGCATGAAATCAGGGATTTTGTACCAACTTCTTCATATAAAATAGAAGGAATTTTTCAAAATAAAGCTAAACAAAATATTCCTGCAAAACTGAAAAAAGATTTTGCATCAGAAAACGAAGCAGAGAAATTTTTAGAACTTTCAAAAAATACTGAGTTTAAAGTTCTTAACATAGAAGTAAAACCTGGCTCCCGCTCGGCTTCGGCGCCATTTACCACATCTACGCTCCAGCAGGAGGCTTCCAACAAGCTGGGATACAGCGTTACGACCACCATGCGCGTTGCCCAGAGGCTCTACGAAGAGGGATACATCACCTACATGAGAACCGATTCGGTAAACCTTTCCCAAGAGGCAATTAATGCGGCAAAGCAGCACATCATAAAAGAATTTGGAGAAAACTATTCTAAACCAAGAAATTACACAACAAAATCTTCATCCGCACAGGAAGCCCATGAGGCAATCCGCCCAACTGATTTTTCAGTAAAAACAATTGGCGATGCGCAGCTTAACAAGTTGTACCAGCTTATTTACAAAAGAACGCTGGCTTCCCAGATGGAGAATGCTAAAATAGAGAAAACAGTTATTGAAATTGGTAATCAAGCGCTGCCAAGCAGTTTTGAAGTTCAGGGCGAGGTTATTATTTTTGATGGTTTTCTAAAAGTATATGACATTGCTAAAAATGAAGAGGAAGAAAACAATGAAAAAACCTTACCAAAAGTAGAAATCGGAGAAGTCCTTTCATACAAAGAAATAACTGCAAACCAAAGATTTACAAAACCCTCTCCACGCTACACCGAGGCAGGACTAGTAAAAAAATTAGAAGAACTAGGTATTGGGCGGCCATCAACCTATGCGCCAACCATCCAGACCATCCAAAACCGAGAGTATGTGGACAAAAGAGAAATTCTCCCGCAGGAAAGAGAAGTTGTGAAAATAACACTTAATAAAACTTCCATCAAAAAAGAGATTTTAGCTGAAAAATTCGGAGGAGACAAAAATAAATTTGTTCCAACAGATATCGGTGAGGTTGTTAATGAGTTTTTAATCAATAATTTTGATGAAATTCTGGACTATGGATTTACCGCAAAAGTAGAAGCAGATTTTGATAAAATAGCAGAGGGAAATGAGGAATGGAAAGCAATGATAACGGATTTCTATACCAAATTCCATCCTAAAATAGAAGAAGTAGAAGAAAATGCCGACCGTGCCACTGGCGAAAGGCTTCTGGGCAAAGACCCAAAATCAGGGAAGAATGTATATGCCAGAATAGGGCGTTTTGGTCCTATGATCCAAATTGGAGAAAGCGATGACAAGGAAAAACCAACATTTGCTTCCCTTATGAAAAATCAAAACATTGCCACTATCAGTTTAGATGAGGCATTGGAATTGTTCAAAATCCCATTTGATTTACAAGATTATGAAGGAAAGCCTGTATCCGTAGGAGCTGGAAGATTTGGGCCTTATGTAAAATTTGGTGATACATTTATCTCTCTTCCCAAAGGCGAAGACCCTTTTTCTGTAAATCAGGAAAGAGCAGAAGAAATCATCCGAGAAAAACAAAAAGCAGACGCTCCTATCGCGACTTTCAATGGAGAGCCTGTAACTAAAGGTGTTGGGAGATTTGGACCTTTCATTAAATATCAAAACATCTATGTGAATGTTCCAAAAAAATATGATTTTGATACTTTATCTCAATCCGATATTAACGAATTGATAGAAGCCAAGCTGGAAAAGGAAGCAAACCGATACATCCAGCAGTGGGAAAAGGAAAAAGTATCTATTGAAAACGGGCGCTGGGGTCCTTTCATCAGATTCAAAAAGGCAAATATAAAAATCCCTAAAAAAGCCAATGGCGAAAAATACACAGCTGAAGAGCTTTCTGTAATTTCGTTTGAGGAAGTAAAAAAATGGATTGAAGCGGAAGACAAGGACGCCTTCAAAGAAGAGAAAAAAACTACAACAAGGAAGAAGAAAACTTCATAAGTAAAACTTTGTTCAAAAATGTCAAAGAAAATTGTAAAAGTTATAGGAGGATTAGGAAATCAAATGTTTCAAAGAGCATTTGCAGAAGCTTTGAAGATAAAATTTCCAAAGGACAAAATTCTCTTAGATATATCTGATTACAGAAAAAACAAAGCATACAATCACAATGGTTTTGAACTAAATAGGGTCTTTGGTAACCAAATGCAACTATGTGAATCATATACTAAAAATGAATGGCAATGGTATAAACCAAGAAATATTTGGGAAAAAATACTATTTTGGACAGGAATAAAGAACATCATAAGATATAATGAAAAAAAATTCCTAATTTACGACCCTCAAGTTTTTGAATATAAAGACAGATATGACATCTATTACTCTGGTTTTTGGCAGTCTCCATTGTATTTTGATGAATACAGAGAAGTAATTCAAAAACTATTCTCTTTTCCAAAACCAAAATCCATTAACTTAGAACTTAGCGAAAGGATGAAAGAGGAAACTTCTATCTGCATCCATGTAAGAAGAGGGGATTACGAAGGAACTCCATATGATGTCTGTAATTTAGATTACTATAAAAATGCCATCGCTATAATAACAAATAAACTGATGAATAGAGAACTTTCTTTTTATATCTTCTCTGATGATATTGAATGGTGCAAAAAGAATATAAGTCCTATTTTGGATAATTATAAACAAACTTTCGTTTCTCATAACAAAGGGGAAAACAGCTATTGGGATATGTATCTGATGTCCCAATGCAAAAGCCTAATAATACCCAACAGCACTTTCAGCTGGTGGGCTGCATACCTGAGTAACAGCGAATTAGTAGTCACTCCTAAGCAATGGATGAAAGATATAGACTATGAAGCGGAAATTTATTGTAAAAAATGGTTTAAGGCATGAATGAAAAAATTTTCCTGACAGGAGGTACAGGAATGGTAGGAAGCAACATCCGTGAACACTCCGAAAGTCATAAATACACTATATTTACCCCTTCCAGCAAAGAAGTAGATTTAACTAATTATGAGCAGGTAAATAACTATATTGCCGAAGTACAGCCAGATATCATTATACATTCTGCGGGATTAGTGGGGGGTATCCAAGCTAACATAAAGAATCCTGTAGGTTTTTTAGTTAAAAATTTGCAGATGGGGCTGAATGTTATTTTGGCTGCTCAGCGGAATAATGTAAAAAAGCTACTTAATTTAGCGAGTTCTTGTATGTACCCGCGCGATATGGAAATAGGGCTTACAGAGGATATGATACTCAAAGGGGAGTTGGAACCAACCAATGAAGGCTATGCCCTTGCCAAAGTAGTAGCAACCAGATTATGCGAGTATATGAATAGAGAAGATGAAAAGTGGCAATATAAAACTGCTATTCCTTGTAATCTTTATGGCAAATATGATAAATTTGACCCTAAGCATTCTCATATGGTGCCTGCTGTTATTAGAAAAATATATGAGGCAAAAGAAAATAATATTGATGAGGTAGAGATCTGGGGAGATGGGCTTTCGCGAAGAGAATTTATGTATGCAGGTGATTTAGCGGATTTTGTATATTATGCCTTAGCTCACTTTGATAAAATGCCTCAAAATCTGAATGTAGGATTAGGCAGAGATTATACTATTAATGAATATTATCAAGCGATAGCAAAAGTGATAGGCTATGAGGGTACTTTTACCCACGATTTATCTAAACCTATGGGAATGAAAAAGAAAATGATAGATAACACTCTGCTTACAGCTTTTGGCTGGCAACCAAAAACACCATTAGAAGAAGGTATCAAACAAACATTAGAATATTTTAAAAATACAATCTTATGATAAAATATCCATTGGCATCCTCTACATGGGATGAAAAAGAAATTGAAGCAATCAATAGCGTGATTGCAAAAGATATGTATACAATGGGCGAAGGAGTAAAACAATTTGAAGAAGATTTCTCAAAATTCTTTGGCTCAAAGTATAGTGTAATGGTAAATTCAGGTTCTTCAGCAAACCTGCTTGCAGTAGCAGCTCTTTTCTATACTAAAGAGCCTAAATTAAAGCGTGGCGATGAGGTTATCGTTCCAGCGGTCTCTTGGTCTACTACTTTTTATCCTTTATATCAATACGGTCTAAAACTTAAGTTTATAGATGTAGATTTACAAACTTTAAACTTTGACTTAGAGCAACTTAAAGCTGCTATTACAGATAGAACTAAAATGATTTTAGCGGTAAATTTATTAGGAAATCCTAATGACTTTGACGCTATTAAAGAAATAATAGGCGATAGAGACATATTGCTTATGGAAGACAATTGCGAATCAATGGGGGCTAAATACAAGGGGAAATACGCAGGAACTTTTGGTATAATGGGTACTTTTTCAACCTTCTACTCTCACCATATGGCTACTATGGAAGGAGGGGTTATTTGTACTGATGATGAGGAATTGTACCATATTTTAGTATGCTTAAGAGCTCACGGCTGGACACGCCATCTTCCTAAGGAGAACAAAATTTCTAATAAAAGTGACAACTGGTTTGAAGAGTCTTTTCGCTTTTTATTGCCAGGCTACAATGTACGCCCAGTAGAGATGAGCGGTGTAATAGGGATTGAACAACTAAAAAAACTGCCAGCATTCTTAGAGCAACGCCGTAAAAATGCCGAGTTATTTGTGTCTCTATTTAAAGACAGCAAGACATTCTATATACAGAAAAATGTAGATGATAGCAGCTGGTTTGGGTTTAGTTTAATTATTAAACCAGATTCTAAGGTAGATAGGAAGGATGTGGTCAAAAAATTAGAAGAAAATGGTATTGACTGCCGCCCTATTGTTACGGGTGACTTTACTAAAAATGAAGTGTTGAAATACTTTGATTATGAAATATTTGGTCAAGTAAAAAATGCAAATTATTTAGATACAAAAGGCTTATTTGTGGGAAATCACCAAATAGACTTAACCCAAGAAATTAAACATCTATACAATGTTTTAAAAGATTTTTAATTCTTAAAAAAGAGAAGCCGCTGTTTAGGCTTCTCTTTTTTATAATTAAGTTTTCTATAAAATTCCTCTTGATTTTATCTCTAAATATTTATTGATTACATCTATATTTAGATTTTCTGGAAGCGTATAAATAGTATATATCCCGTATTTCCTAAGTTCTTGTATTATAAGCTTTTTCTCGAAGTCCAATTTTTCAGCGATGATTTCATCATAAACCTCTTGAATGCTCTCAGGAGCGTTTCCAATAAGATTCTGAAGTTCAGAGTTTTTGAAAAATATTACTACCAAAAGATGATTTTTAGCAATACTTCTGAGGTATTTCATCTGTCGGTTCACCGCATCAAGCGTTTCAAAATTACTGAATAGCAGCACTAAACTCCGCTGAGTAATATTAAATTTAATATCCTGATAAAGCCTCCCAAAATCACTCTCATAGAAATTGGTTTCTATATTATACAGCGCTTCCGATATTTTTTTTAATTGTCCAGATTTACTATCAGCAGGGACTTTATTCTCCGTTTTCTTGGAAAAAGTCATCATTCCCGCCTTGTCGCCTTTCTTTAGAATGATATGCGAAAGAGCCATTGCCGCGTTGATGGAATAATCTAAAAGAGTAAGCCCATTAAACGGCAGCTGCATAGTGCGACCTTTGTCAATAAGAATATAAATCCGCTGGGATTTTTCATCTTGGTATTGATTGACCATCAGCTTGTTCTGTTTAGAAGTCGCTTTCCAGTTTATCGTTCGGATATCATCGCCCTGCACATATTCTTTAATCTGCTCAAACTCCATGGTATGCCCCAGTTTTCGGACTTTTTTTATTCCAAACGAAGAAAATTCATTCTGTAAAGCCATCAATTCGTATTTTCTTAAATGAATAAACGATGGATAGCAGGGCAAAAATTCTCCTTTCTGAAAGCCAAACCGCTTTGACACAAGACCTATCGGCGAACTAACGAAAATATTAAGCCGCCCGAAACTATACTCGCCCCTTTCCTTAGGAACCAAAATATACTGAAAAGAAATGATTTCTCTAGATTTTATCTCTTTTTTGACTGAAAAATCTCTTTTCTGGAACTGAAACGGAATTTCATCAATTATCTGAGCCTCAATTTTATAGAAATAATTGTTCTTTATGATTATATTTACTTGGTTTTCATCTCCATTAGAGAGTTTTTCGGGTAAAAACCTTTGCGCTTCTATTCCTCTACGAGTGTTAAAAAGAAACATGCCATCTACAATGAAAGTAACGATGGTCAAAAGCATAAACACATGCGAAAAAGCAAGTAATCCTTTGAAGAAAAAAGATAAAACATAACTTACCCCCACAAAAAAAAGCAGGAAGAAAAAGCGGTTATTTACATAGAGGGCTTTCAGCATATTATCTTGGTATCTCTATTCCTTCCAAAATTTGTCTTATAACCTCATCTGTGGACAAGCCCTCCATTTCTCTCTCTGGAGAGACTGCTATTCTATGTCTCAATACAGCGTAACTTGCTTCCTTTATATCCTCCGGAGTGACAAAATCTCTTCCTCTGATGGCAGCAAACGCCTTTGATGCGTTTAGCAGAGCCAAACTTGCTCTCGGTGATGCCCCAAGATAAAGAAACTGATTTTCACGGGTTGCAATGGTTATTTTAGCAATATATTCTATCAGGTGTGGCTCTACCACGATATTTTTAACAATATCTTGATATTTTTTCAGTTGCTCTCCAGAAATAACTTTATTGACCGCTTGTGTTTTATCATTGCTCTTGGTCTTATGCTGATTGCTGATGATTTCTATCTCCTGATTTAGTGTCGGATATTTCACCTCTATTTTAAATAGAAAACGATCCAGCTGAGCTTCGGGAAGTCTGTAGGTTCCCTCATGTTCGATAGGATTCTGCGTTGCCACTACCATAAAAGGCGCTTCCATTTCGTAGCGAATTCCATCCATTGTAATCTGCCGTTCTTCCATCACCTCAAACAGTGCGGCTTGGGTTTTCGCTGGTGAGCGGTTGATTTCGTCTATAAGAATAAAATTAGAAAAAATTGGTCCTTTTTTAAACTCAAACTCTGATGTTTTGACATTAAAAACAGATGTCCCCAAAATATCGGACGGCATAAGGTCTGGGGTAAATTGTATTCTGCTGAAATCTATGTCTATGGTTTTTGCTAAAAGTTTTGCGGTAACTGTCTTTGCTACCCCCGGCACTCCTTCTATTATCACATGTCCGTTGGCAAGTAGTGCTGCAAGAAGGTGCTCTACCATGGATTCTTGCCCTACGATTACTTTCGCTATTTCTGATTTTATGCTTTCCAAGCTCTGGCTGAGCTCCCCCATGTCTATTCTCGATTCAAACCCTGAAACAGGCTGTGTGTATTCCGTATTATCTTCCATATTTATAATATTATCCACAAATGTAAAAAAGTTTTGCTCAATTCTCAGTAATTTTAAAAAGAAAATCAATCTTCAATGCATTTTTATTTTTCAATTTATTTTAACTAAATTTGCTCATCAATTCAAAATTATGCAAAACCTTTCGTTGCTTTTTACAATGGATGGCTTACAATGGCAAGTAAGCGAGAATGGAGAAACCACAGAAGAAAGAGGCTTTTTTCTGACTGAGGAAACGCCTCCCTGCCTTCTCGAAGAAGAATTAGACAAAATTCTTCAGAAAAACCAGTGGAAAGAAATAAAAATTTTTTCTGCGCTTAATCATTTTTCTCTAATGCCAGAGGGATTTTCTGAACATGAAATGGGACAGAAAATCATTTCATACAATGCAGAAATAGACCCTGAAAATGAAGAATTGATGCTTTCTGTCAATAAAAAATTCGGAGTCCAGTTTTACTATTTCTTTCCTAAAAATTTTTATCAAAAAATTAAAGCTTTGGGAACTCCTTATTCTTTCAATTTTTCTGGCGAAAAAATGCTGAATACTATTGATAATAAGCACGATAACGAAATCCATATCAATCTGTATTACAACCAAGTAGAATTTCTTGCATTAGAAAACGGAAAATTGGTTCTTTATAACAA
>CALHQK010000033.1 GCA_938037185.1 uncultured Riemerella sp. | reverse complement strand
ATAAACAAGATTTGGTTTATAAAACTAATCGTGAAAAATACAATGCAGTAATTGAGGAAATAGAAAGACTTATTGCGCAGGGAAGACCTGTGTTGGTGGGAACTACATCGGTGGAAATATCACAATTGCTATCAAGAGCGTTGAGTTTGAGAAAGATACCACACCAAGTATTAAATGCAAAACTCCATAAGAAAGAAGCTGAAATTGTAGCAGAAGCAGGAAACCCTGGAGTGGTTACTATCGCAACCAATATGGCGGGGCGTGGTACGGACATTAAACTAAAACAAGAGGTAAAAGATGCTGGAGGTCTGGCAATTATCGGAACAGAAAGACACGATTCCAGAAGGGTAGACAGACAGCTGAGAGGTAGAGCAGGCCGACAAGGAGACCCAGGAAGCTCTCAGTTCTATGTATCTTTGGAGGATAATCTGATGCGTCTTTTCGGGTCTGAAAGAATTGCGCGGATGATGGATAGACTTGGGCATAAAGAAGGAGATGTGATTCAGCATTCTATGATTACGAAATCCATTGAGAGAGCTCAGAAAAAAGTGGAACAGAATAACTTTGGTATTCGTAAAAGACTACTAGAGTATGATGATGTGATGAACAAACAAAGGGATGTTATCTATAAAAGAAGAAGAAATGCGCTGTTTGGAGACCATCTGAGATACGATATAGAAAACATGATTTATGATACAGCGGCATCCATAGTGTCTGTGACTAAATCGGCTCATGATTATAAAGAATTTGAGTACGAAATTATTAAATATTTCACCATGGAAGCTCCTGTTTCTGAGGAAGAATTTAAGAATATGCAGCTTCAGGAATTGGTAGAAATTGTGTACAAAAAGGCTTCGGAAGATTATAAAATGAAACTTCAGGTAATGAAAGACAAAGCCTTTCCTATTATTGAAAATGTTTATAATCAGCAAGGCTCTTTATTCAAAAATATTCAGGTTCCGTTTTCAGATGGGCATAAAGTTCTTAATATTGTAACAGACCTGAAAGAAGCCTACGAAACGCATTGTGATAGTTTGGTTGCTGATTTTGAGAAGAACATTTCTTTATCAATCATTGATGAAAACTGGAAATTACATTTAAGAGAAATGGATGACCTCCGTCGCTCTTCGCAAGGTGCTGTTTATGAGCAGAAAGACCCATTGGTGATTTATAAACAGGAATCTTTCCATCTATTCACAGAGATGATAGATAAAGTAAACAAAGAAATAGTTTCATTCCTGTTTAAAGGTGAAATACCTTCAAATGGATAATAGTTTTTCTTGATAATGAGCAAGTTTACGAAATCTGAATTAAGAAAAACTTATTTAGAAAAACGAGAGAAACTTTCTCTTCAAGAAGTTGAGACTTTATCAAAAAATATTTTTGATAGATTTATAGATTATTTTGACTTGTCTGATTTTCAGGCAAGTCATCTTTTTTTGTCCATTAAAGAAAAAAAAGAAGTTGATACTAAGCTCTTTATAGAGTATTTATGGGAAAAAGGAATATCTACATTCGTTCCGAAAATGTCTGGAAAAGAATTGGTAAGCATTGAGTTAAAACCGAAAACAGAGTTAATCCCTAATTCATGGGGGATTTTGGAACCGAAAGGAGACCCAGTTGAGAATGTTAGTTTTGATTTTGTTCTTACTCCGCTATTATATTGTGATAATCAAGGAAATAGAGTGGGTTATGGGAAAGGTTTTTATGATAGATTTTTTATGAAAGCAAAAACCCAAATAAAAATAGGGCTGAGTTTCTTCCCGCCAAATGAAGAAATATCCGATATTTCCGAGGCAGATATCCCTTTGGATTATTTGGTAACTCCTGAAGGAGTGTTTGAATTTTCTTCTTTTAAATCAAAATCTATAAAATAAAACTTGAATTCCTTTACGAATTTTATTGGAGATTTTTTCAGAACATAGGTCGCTTTTTTATTAAAATGCCCTATACTATTTCTATTTTTTCCAAAATATTCTAAAGTAAATGAGGCGATATCTAAGGTGTCCTTTCCTTTAATTTCCTTGTTAATATCCAAAGAATTTACCTTAATATTTCTTACTTTCAAACTATCTAATTCGCTGATGAGAGGGTTTATTTTCGTGGAATCAGGATTGATGAAATAGCTGCTTATCTGATTATAAATCAGAGAATCTACTTCCGAATTTTTATTGCCTGATGCATAAATAGTTGATAAATCCAGCAGCTCTTGGACTTTTTGTTTTGTAATACTATTGATTGCTTGGACGCTATCCATTTTTACAGTTGGATAGGACGATCTTTTGTTGTTGTATTTTATTTTGTCTAAATCGCTTATTTCCTCTGGCTCTTTTTTACAAGCAGTGCAAATACTGGCAATAAACGCGGCTAATATTAATAATTTACTTTTTTTCATTATTTTCTATTTTGAATTTGATTGATACTATTTTTCCATTTTTGATTTTGGTGGCGATTACTTTTAGATTTTGTAATGATTTTGTAGGTGTTGTTACCAGTCCTATATATTTTTGTTTAGTGAGGGTTTCTACTCCATATATCTCATTATCAAATACTTGGTAAATGAGAGCGCTGTCGCTGATTAAATTATTAAGTTTCTGCTGTCTCATTTTGATGTATTCCAAAGATGTATTATCAGTATCTTTTGTAGAATAATAATGCAGCATCAAGGCATAATCATCGGGCTTAAGACTTATAGTTTCAATTTCTGAGGCGTTTTCCAAATTTCTTGAAATTTCTATTTTTTCATATAGTGGAGCCGAAATTTCCATTTTCAATGTTTTGTCTTTTGTATTAAAAATAAAGCATTCACCAGGTTTTACCTTATAGAGTATTGGGGATTCGTTATCTTTTATTACCCTGATATCTATGGTGCTTTGGATATTTGTGCCTCTGTCTGCATCCGTAAAGCAAAATTGATAAGTCTTTTTAAAAATTTGGTCAGAAAAAGCTAAAAATACAATTAAAACACCTAAAATGATAGATGTAATTACCCAAATATAAGTTTTTGTATTTTTAAATAATTTATAGTTGTTTTTTTCTTTATGTTCTTGATCTACAATAATGTTTTTTTGTAAAATAGATTTTTGTTCAAGATTTTCAGTAGTGTTATTTGTAATTTCTTTGTCTTCAAATGAATGTTGTTTTTTGAAATCAAACCAAGATTCATAGCCAGCGTATATAGATAATAGATTTAGCATGTCTATTCTTGGCAATTTATCTATATTAGGCGTTTTAAAATAGGTATAAAATGTCTTTTCACTTATATTTCCTTTTGCCCTTTTCCTTAAATCTTCTTGAAAATATATTATATCTATACCTTTCCATTTGGAGATGTCTTCTTCAGATGGAGAGTTGTTTTTCAGATATTCAGCCTGAATTTCTGCTTTTAATTGATCAAAATATAATAAATCTAAGTTTGCCAAAGTGTTTGTTTTTGTTGCTAAATATTTGTTTGTCAGTATTGTTTATTTGTAAAATAGTTTTTACAAAGGTATTACAATTATTTTTCTTATCCAAATTTTCTTTTCGCTATATCTTTGCCTTGTCAAAGTGACAAAAAAGAAATTATTAATTATTTTAAAATTTTTGTATTATGAAAAAATCATTGTTTGTAGCTGCTGTTGCAGCATTGGCATTAGTTTCTTGCGGTGGTGACAAGAAAGTTGAAGAAAAAGCAGAAAACAAAGACACTGTTGCTGAAGCTCCAGTTGATACTGCTGCTGCTAAAGTAGAAGAGGGAGCAGCTAAAGTAGAAGAAGCTGCTAAAGAAGTTAAAGAAGAAGTTAAAGATGCTGCTGCTGCTAAAGTAGAAGAAGGAGCAGCTAAAGTAGAAGAAGCTGCTAAAGAAGTTAAAGAAGAAGTTAAAAAATAATTTAACTCTTAAAACAATTAAAAGTCTCTCACTAATTTAGTGAGAGATTTTTTGTCTTAGTATCTCGTAGCAGCTTATAGCGACAGCGTTGCTTAGATTGAGAGAGTCTATCGTTCCTGCCATTGGGACGATGATGTTTTCTCCTTTTCCTCTCCAAAAATCACTCAAACCAGAGTGCTCCGTTCCAAATACGATGGCTGATTTTCCAGTCAGGTTCTTTTCATTTATCCCTTTGGAGTCAGTATTCATTATTGTAGTAAATATCTGAAAATCATTCTTTTTTAAGAAATTAACCACATCTTGATTTTCTGTTTGAAAGAAATTCATCCCAAAGAGACAGCCCACGCTGCTTCGGATAACATTAGGATTATAAAAATCTGTTCTAGAATCCGTGATGACAAGAGCGTCTATCCCAAAAGCCTCGCAGCTGCGCAAAACTGCTCCTAAATTCCCAGGTTTTTCTATGCTTTCCAGCACAATGATGGAGGAATTCGCTTTTGGTTTAAAATCATTCAGAGAGGTTTCTTTTTCTTTGTAAATACCGATAATTCCTTCGGAAGAGCCTCTGTAAGCTATTTTTTCATAAACTTCGCGAGAAACCAGATGTATTTTTCCTTTTGGGAAATCTGTCCCGAAAATATCTTCGCAAATAAAAAATTCCACCGCCTCAAAATCAAATTTCAAAGCCCTTTCGTTTTCCTGCCTTCCTTCTGCGGCGAATATTTTGAGTTTTTTTCTCTCGTTATTTTTAGTGAGAATTTTGGTTAGTTTTTTTATTTTTTCGTTTTGAAGACTTTGTATAATCATAGTTTTTTATTCATTGGTTGGTTCAGAATTGTCAATCAAACTCTGTGGAAGCTCTTTTTTGTTTTTTATTCCTAGAGATTTCATCTTTTGGGTCTGCGTGATGAGGTTGTCCCTTCCGCTGTGCAGCTGTTTGTAAGCCTCTGTGTAGGAAGCTTTTGCTTGGTCTATATTTTTGCCGACTTTCTCAAGGTTTTCCACAAAATTCACAAATTTATCATAGAGTTTGGCGCCTCTTTCTGCGATTTCTATGGAATTTCTGTTTTGATATTCCCGTTTCCAAAGGTCTGCTATCAGTTTTAAAGAAGTGATGAGGTTGCTCGGGTTCAGCAGTAAAATTCTTCTTTCATAGGCGTAGTTCCAGATGTTTTGGTCAGCCTGCATCGCTGCGATATAGGCTGGCTCGCTTGGGATAAACATCATCACGAAATCCAATGATTTTCCATAGTCATCATACGCCTTCTGAGAAAGCTGCTGAATGTGGTTTTTCACCGAAGCCAAATGCTGGTTTAGTTTCATTTGATAGACTTCTGGGTCGGTTTCATCCACCAGCTCTGTGAAAGCAGTGAGCGAAACTTTGGAGTCTATAATCACATTTCGTTCATCGGGATATTTTATCACGGCATCAGGGCGCATTTTCTTCCCTGAAAATTCGGAAAAAAGGGCTTTGTTGTCCTCGTTTCGCAATTCATGTTCTAGGAAATATTCTCTTCCTTTTACAAGGCCAGATTTCTCTAAAATACTCTCCAAAATCATTTCGCCCCAGTTTCCCTGCGTTTTGCTTTCTCCTTTTAGGGCGCGGGTCAGCCTTTTGGCATCTTCGGAAATCTGCTGGTTCAGAGAGGCTAGTTCTTTTACTTTTTCGCCGAGAGAGAAGCGTTCTTTCGCCTCTTTGTCATAGGTTTCGTTTACTCGGTTTTTTAGTTCTATTATTTTTTCTTGGAATGGATCCAAAATATTTTTCAGGTGAGTTTGGTTAAGGTTTGTGAATTTCTCAGTTTTTTCTTCTAAAATTTTATTGGCAATGTTTTCAAAATGGAGTTTGCTTTCCTCTTGTAGTTTTTGGGAAAGGTTTTTCTGCTCTTCCATGGAGCTTTGCAGGTTTTTGTTTTCTGCCGAAAGTTCAGATATTTTAGCAAAATACTCTTGTTTGTCTTGATTTAGGCGAGAAATATTTTGATTTAAAATTTCATTTGTTTTTCGCAGTTCTGTGATTTGCTCGTTTTGAAGGTCTTTCTCTGCTGATATTTTTATAAGCTGGTTTTCGGTGGCGTTCAGCTTTTCCCTTTGGTTGGCAGAAAATTCTCTTTCTCCTTTAATCTGTTCCAAAAGTTCATCGATTTTGCCTTCTGCATTGCTGAGTTCAGTTTCTTTTTTAACGAAATTTTGCTGTAATTCCTCGAAAACATTTCGAGAGATTTGGGAAGATTTTAGTGCGAAATATACAGCCGCGCCGCCTATGATGAGACCCAGCGCTAGCCCTAAAAATAGATAAAACATGCCTTAATTTTTTAAACTCTGAAAAGTACAAATAAAGAATTAGAAAATAAAATTTTAAAAAGCATATCTTTGCAAAAATTTGAAATTCATCAATGACAAAAACAGGAAAAATAGAATTAATGTCGCCTGCGGGAGATTTTACTTCTTTGCAGGCGGCTTTGGATAATGGAGCAGATTCAGTGTATTTCGGTGTGGAACAGCTTAACATGAGAGCGAGAGCCTCCATGAACTTTACCCTAGATGACCTCCCTGAAATCAGCAGAAGATGTAAAGAAAAAGGCGTGAGAACTTACCTTACGCTCAATACGATTATCTACGACCACGACCTCTCCATCATCAAAACTCTTTTGGATAGAGCCAAGGCGGCAGACCTTACGGCTGTAATTGCGATGGATCAGGCTGTAATAGCCTATGCAAGGCAGATAGGCATGGAGGTGCATATTTCCACGCAGATAAATATTACCAATATAGAAACCGTTAAGTTCTATGCGCTCTTTGCGGATACGATGGTTATGAGCCGAGAACTCAGTGTCACTCAGGTAAAGAAAATCTGTCAGCAGATAGAAAAAGAGCAGATAAAAGGCCCTTCTGGTAATTTGGTAGAGATAGAGATTTTCGGGCATGGTGCGCTTTGTATGGCGGTTTCTGGGAAGTGTTATCTAAGTCTTCACTCTCACAATTCATCTGCAAATAGAGGAGCGTGTAAGCAAAATTGCCGTAAGAAATATACCGTGATAGACCAAGAAAGTGGTTTTGAAATAGAATTAGACAACGAATATATGATGTCGCCAAAGGATCTTTGTACCATTAATTTCCTTGACCAAATCGTAGATGCAGGAGTGAAAGTCCTTAAATTAGAAGGACGAGGCAGGGCGCCAGAATATGTGGCAACCGTGACAAAATGCTACCGTGAGGCGATAGACTCCATAGCCGATGGCACTTATTCCCAAGAAAAAGTAGCAGACTGGATGAGCCGACTAGAAACAGTCTATAACCGTGGTTTCTGGAGTGGTTACTACCTTGGGCAGAAACTGGGCGAGTGGTCACCGAACCCTGGTTCTAACGCCACACAGAAAAAAGTCTATATCGGAAGAGGAACGCACTATTACCCAAAAACCAGCATTGCGGAATTCCTTATAGAAGCGTTTGATTTGAATGTGGGCGATAAGGTTCTTATCCAAGGGCCTACCACAGGTTCCCAAGAAATGGTAGTAGAGAGCATGATGGTAGAAGGAAAAGGCGATAGCCAAAAAGCAACCAAAGCGGATGTGATTACTTTTAAAACGGATTTCCGTGTGAGACCAAGCGACAAACTCTACAAAGTGGTAAAAAATGATGCAATAGCTTAGTGTAATCCTCTCCTTTTTGGGAGAGAATTTGTTTTTTTTTCTTATCTTTGTGGTTAATGAAATAAGATAACTTACTTAATAAAAAAGAAAACTATGAGAAAATTATTTTTAGCTTCCTCATTTAGTGAGGTAGCAAGTTTATTTCCAAAATTTGCTGGCGAAGAAATAAAAGGAAAACGCATTACCTTTATCCCAACAGCCAGCCTCGTGGAGGAAGTCCGCTTTTATGTAGATGATGATAGAAAAGCTTTTGAGGAATTAGGAATTATCGTAGAGGAATTAGAAATTACTGCAGCTTCACCTGACAAGATTTTAGAGGTACTCAACAGGAATGATTATATATTTGTATCGGGAGGAAATACTTTTTACCTGCTTCAAGAGTTACGAAGAAAAGGAGCGGATGCACTTATAACAGAGCAGATTCGTGCTGGCAAACTCTATATCGGAACTTCCGCAGGGTCTGTTATTCTTTGCCCAGATATAGAGTTTGTAAAAGAAATGGACTATAGTCATGCCGCACCAGAATTGCAGTCTTTCACAGGATTAAATATAGTTGATTTCTATATTCTGCCACATTATTTAGATTTTCCGTTTGAAGAAACAACACAAAATGTAGTTAAAAAATACGGAAAGAAATTAGACCTTCGTCCTATTTCAAATAAACAAGTAATTACGATAGCAGAAAATAGGATAGAGATACTTGAAAACGAATAATCTTCAGCAGAATTAAAGTTAAATACAATTCATTTACTAATAAAACTATTTAAATAAAACTTTTTGTGATATTACAAATAGTAATTGCAAGATAACAAAACCAAATTGTGATATTGCAAATATAAATTGTGAGGTAACAATAAGTAATTGCAAGATAGCAAAACTAAATTGTGATGTTGCAAATATAAATTGTGAGATAGCAATAAGCAATTGTAAGATAACAAAACTAATTTGTAAGGTTGCAAAATTAATTTGTGAAATAACAATTAACAATTGCGAGATAATATTTAACATTTGTGATGTTGCAAATAGAAATTGTGAGATAACAAATTGCTTTTGAAAGATAGTTTTTATTAAAATTTGGATATTTAAAAAGGATTGTTTAATTTTAACCTGTCAAATATATTTTATTATGGAAAAATCAAAACAGAAAAGAACATTCACGGAGATTGTAAATAAGTCAAGGCTGATGATTGCCGGGCTTAGGAACAATGCAGCAGAAGTAAATAGGAGAGGAATAGATGCTAGTTTCATTACAGAATATGAAAACGAACTGCAAGAACTAGAAAAACTGGATGCAGAGCAGGAAAGACTGAAAGCAGAACTGAAACTGAAGACCGAAGAAGCACTGGCGAAACGCAAACAAGTGGAAAACAAACTGAGCGAAGCCAAAAAAGTGGTGAAACTCTCCCTGCCACAGGCGAAGTGGGTGGAGTTCGGTATGGAAGACAAACGCTAGCATCTAAAAGTAAATCCCCGAGACCAGGTCTCGGGGATTTTGTTAGTTAGTTTGTTCTAGTGAAAGTAAAGACAAATTTGTCTGATATTCCATCGCCATCATAATCATAGGAATCATCGACATATTCAAAAGTATTGTTGTCTAATCTTACTACCTCATGGGTTTCGGGTGTTCCTCCACCTTGTGTGAGTGTCAGTTCTTTTGTTGTGGCATTATAGGAGTAGGTGTAGTTAGTTGTAGCATTTACAACGCAATTAGAACCAGATAAAGAATGCTCTGTTTCTACTGCTGTGCCATCTGCTTTAAATACAAAAGTGTCTTGTCCTTCACAATTACTAGCTGTGTGAGGGGCTAATTCAGTGCCGTTTGCCCCACTGATGAATTTATACCCTGTGTATTTCCATTTCCCAACAGGAGAGGATAGTGGCTGTGGAGTAGGTTCATCTGTTCCGCTGTTTCTGCTGCATGCTGCAAGGCTTAATAAAGCCGCCATAGTTAAAATGAATTTTTTCATAGTTTAAGAATTTAAAAGATTAATACCTAATTTAAAAAGTTTTAATATCTAATGTTAAAACCCTAACAAATATATAGAAATATAATGATTTTTAACATGATATATATCAAGTTTTGGAGGTTTCTCAAACAAAAATCTACCTTGCAAATTTTTTTGGGCAGGTGTAGGAAAAGATAATCTAAGTGTAGGAAGGAATAATCCAGATGAAGGGAAAGCTCCTGCATCTGGCAGAGGTTTAAATAATTTTTACTACTTTCGCAGTCTAAATAGAATACTATAAATGGTAATCGTCACACTACAAAGGGAAAAATGCATAGGCTGTAACTATTGTGCGGAGTTTGCGCCGGAATATTTCCGAATGTCTAAGAAAGACGGCAAATCCGTTCTGCTGAAATCCACAGAAAAAAAGGGTTTCCACACCTTGAAAACGCCGATAGAAGATGCCTACGAACCATGTGAAAAAGCCGCCAAGGCATGTCCCGTAAAAATAATCTCTGTAAAAAAAATATAATTTTACAGAGATTTTATTTAGTTGCCAGTAAGTTTCTTTTATATTTTACCAAAAATACTCTTCGTGATAGAAAACTCTTTGAGCGTTTTTAGTGATAATTCCAGTCCGTAACCAGACAATTTTGTTCCGCCAAATGGGAATCTCGGGTCGGAAGTCATCAGTTTATTTACGGAAACAGTCCCAGACTTTAAGTTATTTGCGAAGAAATAAGCTCTGTCTTTACTTTTCGTCCAGACAGAATTCCCAAGCCCGAACTGAGTATTATTGGCAATGCTGAGTATCTGCTCATCATCTTTTGCAGAAATCACCATTCCTAATGGACCAAACAGCTCTTCATCGATAACAGGATTGTCCAGATTCATTTTTATCAGCCCAGGTTTGAAAGACAGCTCATCCACTCTTTCTAATGGCAGGATGATTTCGGCACCATGCTGCAGGGCTCTGTTGTATTGGTCTTCCAGTGTGTCTGCAAACTTTTTCTGTGCTACACCGCTCAACTCTGTTTTTTCATCAAAAGGGTCTCCTACTTCATATTTCTGGAACTCTACGACAAGTTTTTCAACAAAAGAGGGATAAACATTCTCCTGAATGATAAAACGCTTCGCAGAAGTGCATGCCTGCCCGCAGTTTCGGAGGCGTGCCGCAGCTCCTTGTTTTGCTGTTTCATCTAAATCGGTATCATCCAGCACGATGAAGGCATCATTCCCTCCAAGCTCGAGAAGAGATTTCTTGATGTTCTGTCCTGCCAGAGAGGCTATCTTTCTACCCGTAACATCACTTCCTGTAAGGCTTACTCCTTTTACAAGAGGATTGGCGATGAGGTCTTCTATCTCTTGGTAAGAAACTTCTAAATGCTGGAAAACTCCTTCTGGAAAACCAGATTTTCTAAATAACTCTTCTATGGCTTTACTGGACTCCTTACATATGGAAGCATGCTTCAGGAGAATGACATTTCCCGCCAAAATAGTGGGAACTGCAAAACGAAGCGCCTGCCAAAACGGAAAGTTCCAAGGCATAATCCCTAAGATTATTCCCATTGGCTCATAGTGTATTTCACTTACCGAAAGCTCTGTTTCTACATACTCTGTTTCTAAGACATTTTCCGCAGCGATGTAGTAGTCTGTCATAGAAGCACATTTTTTTACCTCGCTTCGTGCTTGTGCTATCGGTTTGTAAGTTTCTTTTGTAACGATTTTGCTGTAAGTTTCTACATTTTCTAAAATGTTTTTAGATAAGTTTTTCAGTAATTCCTGTCTATCTTTGAAACTAACTTTACTCCATTCTGAAAGAGTTTTTTCAGCAAGTTGCAGTTTTTCTTGAAGTTTTGTATCCATATTTTTATGTTTTAGTGAGATGAGATTTATTTTTTAATCAAGTTTTGCGTGGCTTCCTACATAATGTAGGAATTCTTTTCTTGTCGTAGGGTTTTTTCGGAAAAGCCCGCTTAGTTCGGCAGTTATCGTGCTGCTTGCGGTATCTTTTATCCCTCGGCAGTTTACACACAGGTGTTTTGCGTCTATAATGCAGGCTACATCTTCTGTTCCCAAAGCTTCTTTCATCGCTTGTGCAATCTGCATGGTAAGTCTTTCCTGAACCTGCGGGCGTTTGGAATAGTAATCTACAATTCTGTTTATTTTAGATAAACCAATCACCTCTCCATTGGAAATATACGCCACATGAGCACGGCCAATGATGGGCAGAAAATGATGTTCGCAGAAAGAATAAACAGTAATATCCTTTTCTACGAGCATCTGCCTATATTTATATTGATTTTTAAAAGTAGAAATGGAAGGTTTATTCTCAGGAAGGAGACCTCCGAAAATTTCATTTACATACATTTTTGCTACTCTTTTAGGTGAATCTTTCAGGCTGTCATCTGTCATATCCAAGCCCAAAGTATGCATAATCTCTCCGAAAAGTGCTTCTATTTTCTCTATTTTTTGGTTGGGAGAAAGTAAGAAAGCATCTTCTCTTAGAGGCGTGTGTTCTTTACCAGTGAAGAAATCATCTTCTATATCGCTGAAATCATTCATTTTAATACTAACTAAAAGTGAGAGAGAACATATTATTGATTAAAATCAATATCTTCGGAACGGTTTATTTTATCGTTTATATTCTCTTTTTTATTATCATTTTGGCTGTTGTTATTAGAAGGCTGTTTAGGGTTTCTTATTTCATCAATAGTTCTTAGTCCGCCCTCATCTCCGTAGCCTCCAAGTCCTTGTAAGTCGGAGCAGTTCCCTGTCCAGTCAGAAGGCTTTTCAAAGGTGTCTTTTGGACTAATGCCGAGGGATTTATCCGCATAGATTTTCTTCATGAAATATCCCCAAATAGGCAGCGCCATTCTTGCACCTTGTCCTTCACCAGTACTCCAGAAGTGAGTAGCACGGTCTTCCCAGCCTACCCATACGCCTGTGGCTAATTTAGGTGTAATCCCGATGAACCACCCATCGGAGTTGTTATCTGTAGTTCCTGTTTTACCGGCTATTTCAGCATTGATTCCCATTCGTTTAAGCTGGCTGGAAGCCGTACCATAGGCCGCCACTCCTTTCATCATATAAATCATAGAATAGGCGTGCATAGGGTTCATTACTTCCCTTATATTCGGTTTTATTTCTTTTATAACTCTTCCATTGGCATCTTCGATACGCCATATCATCTCTGGTTTTATGTAATTTCCATAGTTGGCAAAGGTGCTGTATGCCCCGAGCATTTCGTAAATTGTAATGTCTGATGAACCTAAAGCAATGGTAAGGTTGTCTTTCATTTCTTCTGTAACTCCTAAATCTCTTGCCAGTTGGATTACATTTTTCGCCCCTGCGGCTTCTATCAGGCGGACTGCAACAGGGTTTTTGGAATAGGCCAAGGCGTCTTTCATCATTAGCATTCCTCCTGAGCCTTTTACATGCCAAGAGCCTTTGCTGTAAGATGCATTGGAAATAGGTGTACATGGAGTCATACCCAAATTAATAATGGCCGTTGCATACACAAAAGGTTTGAAAGTAGATCCCACCTGTCTTTTCCCTTGTTTTACATGGTCATACTGGAAATGCTGCCAGTTGATACCTCCGACCCATGCTTTGATGTCTCCCGTTGCAGGTTCCATAGCCATAAGCCCTGACTGTGCAATTTGTTTATGGTAGCGGATGGAATCCCAAGGAGACATTTCCACTTCTTCTTCGCCCTGCCATGTGAAAATAGAGGTTTTGATGGGTTTCTTGAACTCCATCATGATGGAATCCTCTGGAACATCGGCATTTTTCAATTGTTTGTAACGCCCTGTTCTCTTCACAGAAGCCATCATAATTTCATCAATAGTTTTATTTGAAATACGATAGAAAGGTCTTTTAGGGTTTCTTCTCTGTTCATTGTCAAAATTTTTCTGAAGAGAAGTCAGGTGCTCTTTAATTGCTTCTTCAGCGTATTTTTGCATTTTGGAATCAAGAGTTACATATATTTTTAATCCATCTTTGAAAAGGTTAAGCGTTTTTCCTGTTTCTTTCTCATAGTCTTTCAGATAGTTAGAAATTTCGTTTCTCAGATAATGTTTATAATATGCTGAATACCCTTGGTCTACAGATTTAATGCTTTGATAATCAGTTTTAATGGGCTCAGCTATTACCCTTTCATAGGTAGCTTGGTCTATGTAGCCTGTTTCCAGCATTTGTTTTAGAACGGTGTCTCTTCTTTGTTTCGCTCGTTCAATATTCCTTAAAGGATTGTTTTTCACTGGGTTTTCCAGCATGGCTACTAATGTAGCGGCTTCAGAAAGAGTGAGTTCTTTGGTTTTTTTGTTGAAATATACCTTAGAAGCCATCTCTATTCCATTGGCATTGTAAAGAAAATCAAACTTATTGAAATACAGAGTGATAATTTCCTCCTTAGTATATCGTTTTTCTAAACTTACTGCTACACACCATTCTTTCAGTTTCTGAAAAATTCTCTGTCTTCTATTTTGTGCAGCAGTTCCTGTAAATAGGAGCTTTGCAAGCTGCTGCGAAATCGTAGAGCCGCCTCCTCTCTCCCCTCGGTAGTAGACTGCTCTCATTATAGATTTTAGGTCTATTCCAGAATGCTCTCTGAACCGCTCATCTTCTTTGGCTTGAAGAGCATAAACTAAATGCGGCGGAAGGTCTTTGTAGGTAACAGGTTCAGTTTTTTCTTTTTCAAATTTGCCTAAAAGTACGCCATCAGAAGAAATAATCTCCGATGCGACATAGATGTCGGGGTTTTCTAAATCCTCAACATCGGGCATTTCTCCCAAAAATCCCTGTGATATAGAGAAAAATAGGGCGAATAGTCCAATCACGATACTGAAGAATGCTATCCAAATGAATTTAATCCACCTTCTTATGCCTTTTTTTGTAGGTGTATTTTTGTTGATATTCTTTTCCATAGTTGAATTTATGGGTTAAGGGTGTTTTCTATTTTTATTCCTATATCTTCTATTCCTCGTAGGGTATCTTTCCTCATGCCGTGCTTTATTTCTACTTGGTATTTTCCGTTGGAAGGGAATTTGTAATGAAGTTTATACTGAAAGAAAACTTCCTTTACATTTCCTATACCGCTGCCAAGCCATTCTCCATTCGGTTTTGCGAGAATATAATTCAAAGTGTCTGTTTTTATGTTTTCTTTTTTAGACCCTTTAAGAGAAGAAATTAAAAACAAATTGTTGTAAGGATAGTCATTATTATTTCTCACAACGAAGATAATGTTTTTAGGGGTCTGGGCATCTTTTATTTCAAACTCAATTTTTTTAGCATCATCTTTGTGCCAAACGCCATCCACAGGAGACATATGTATATCCTCTGTATTAGAGCAGCTTACGGCAAAGAGCCATAATACCGGAAGTATCCAGATTTTTTTATTCATTGTTATTATCCTTTCTTGGTGGATTTTTCTTTTTATTAAATTTCCTATTAGAACTTTTTGGTTTTTGTTCTTTCTTGTTTTCCGCCGTATTGGTATTTTCTTTTTTCTCTGTATTTTGTTTTTTTTTCTGTATTTTGTGGTTGCTTTTTTTCTTTTCAAAGCGATCTATGCTATTCTCTTGGATTAAGTCTGCTCCATTTGGAATAGAGCTAATACTTTGGTTTTTAAGTTCTTCCAAGGGTGGTATTTGGTTTCCCTGCTTATTGACAGCAATAAGTTTCTTCACTTCTTCAATGTCTAAATCATACCAAAGCATGGAATTATCCACATAAGCGAACCACATTCTCTTTTTGAAAACATCTATCTTTATACAGAAAGCCTTGCCTTTCTCGGTATTCAGTATGGTACTGGATGAAGGGAAATGGCTTAGGGCGTCTATATAGCTGTCCAGCTCAAAGTTGAGGCAGCATTTTAACTTTCCGCATTGTCCTGCCAACTTCACAGGATTGATGCTCAGCTGCTGGTATCTGGCAGCATTAGTATTCACCGAGCGAAAATCTGTAAGCCATGTAGAACAGCACAATTCTCTTCCACAAGAGCCAATTCCTCCTATTTTAGCCGTTTCCTGCCGGTAGCCTATTTGTTTCATATCTACTTTGGCACGGAAAGCATTGGCATATTCCTTAATCAGCTGTCTGAAATCCACTCTGCCATCCGCTGTATAGTAGAAAGTAATTTTAGTACCATCTCCCTGATATTCTATATCAGTTATTTTCATTTCAAGGTGCAGTCTTTTGGCTATTTTCCTTGCTTCCAGCTTTACTTCTTCTTCCTTTTTTCGGGCGTTTTGCCAGACTTCTACTTCTTTTTGCGATGTTATACGGTAGATTTTAGCAGTCTGGTTTTGGTCAAAATTTTTCTTTTTCATCTGGATTCTTACCAATTCGCCAGTAAGGCTTACCACGCCCACATCATATCCAGAGCCTGCTTCTACGGTTACTATACTGCCTATGTGCAGTGGGAGGTTGCTGATATTGTGATAGATGGATTTTCTATCATTTTTAAATCTAACCTCTACATATTTACATTGGTTTTGAGGGCTTTTGACATTAGCAAGCCAGTCAAAAACACTTAATTTATAACTATATTCGCAAGTATCTATTATATCACAACTAAACTCTCCTTTGCTGTTGGTAGAGCAGCCGTGGGAAGAAGCGCCGGAATTTTTACATCCTCCACAACTCATAATTTTCTATACTTATTATAATATTGCAAATGTAGTCAAATTTTAATTACTGCGTTGGGTAGATTTCTTAAATTTAGATTAAAATTATCCTTTTTTCTAAAATATCCGACTCATAAGTTATTTTGATGAGAAAACTAATTATAATAATTCAGATAATGAAAAAAGTCTTAATTATTAATTCAGTAGCATTTTATAGTTTCATTAGTTTTGAGTAGTTTTGTGGGATAATTAATCAATAAAATTTATATTTATGGGATTTATTTCATTCATCGAGGCAAGACAGATTTTAGACTCCCGCGGTAATCCTACTGTGGAGGTAGATGTATTTACGGACAGCGGCGCTATGGGGCGTGCAGCAGTGCCTTCTGGGGCATCCACTGGAGAACATGAGGCGGTGGAGCTTCGTGACGGCGGTGCAGAGTTTTTAGGAAAAGGCGTGGAAAAAGCTGTAGAAAATGTAAGGGAAATCATCGCTCCTGAAATAATCGGGCTTCCTGTCACTCAGCAGAACCTCATCGACCAAATCATGATAGAGGCTGATGGAACTAAAAACAAAGGAAAACTCGGGGCTAATGCTATTCTTGGGGTTTCTCTAGCAGTGGCAAGAGCCGCCGCGGCGCACCTTAGAATGCCACTTTATAAATATGTGGGCGGTGTAAATGCCAATACTCTGCCTGTTCCGATGATGAATGTCATCAATGGAGGTTCTCACTCGGATGCTCCCATCGCGTTCCAAGAGTTTATGATTATGCCAGTGAAGGCAGATTCTTTTTCTCATGCTCTTAGAAAAGGAACGGAAATTTTTCATCATTTGAAATCTATTTTGAAATCTCGCGGACTATCTACAGCAGTGGGGGATGAGGGAGGTTTTGCACCAACTTTCAAGGGAACGGAAGATGCTCTGGACACTTTGCTCCAAGCGATAGAAAAAGCAGGATACAAACCTGGTGATGATATTATGCTGGCATTGGACTGCGCTTCTTCAGAGTTTTATAAAGATGGTGTTTATGATTATAGAAAATTTGAAGGAGAGGGCGGAGCTTACCGCACGAGAGAAGAGCAGGTTTCTTACTTGGCTGAACTGACACAGAAATACCCAATTATTTCCATCGAAGACGGAATGCAGGAAGATGACTGGGAAGGCTGGAAACTCTTGACAGACAAGATAGGCGACAGAGTGCAGCTGGTAGGAGATGACCTTTTCGTGACCAATGTAGAGCGACTTTCACAAGGAATAAAACAAGGTGTAGCCAATTCTATTTTGGTGAAAGTCAATCAAATCGGTTCTCTTTCTGAAACGATGGCTGCCGTTCAGATGGCTCAGCATAACAAATATACTTCGGTAATGTCCCACCGCTCAGGAGAAACAGAGGATTCTACCATAGCAGATCTTGCTGTAGCGATGAACTGCGGACAGATAAAAACAGGTTCGGCTTCCCGTTCGGACAGAATGGCGAAATACAACCAACTACTAAGAATAGAAGGAGCTCTTGGTGAAACGGCGATTTTTCCAGGGATGGATGCCTTTAAAATCAAGAGATAATAAACAAAAAAAACACTCCTTAGCTAAGGAGTGTTTTTTATTCTACCAATTTTTCCCCACAATCTTTGCAGTATCGTGCATTATCATCATTATCTATATTCCCGCAGCGGTTGCATATTACTTTTCCTTTTCCTTTATTCATGCATCTTTTCATCTGTGAAGAAACTATCCCCGTAGGCACCGCAATGATGCTGTAACCACAGAGCATCAGCAACATGGAAATCAGTTTCCCTGTAGGCGTTGCTGGAGAAATATCCCCATATCCCACAGTAGTAATTGTAACTACCGCCCAATAAATACTGACAGGCACATTCGTAAAGCCGTTTTTTCCTCCTTCTACAATGTACATAAGCGAACCTAATATCAATACAATGATGGTAATAAACAAAAGAAAAATATAAATCTTCCTTGAACTGTGTTTTAACGACTGCAAAATATATTCGCCATCATCCATGTAGTCCATCATGTTTAGAATCCGGAATATTCTAAGCATACGGAACAGCCTGATAATCATTAGATATTTAGCCTCAGGAGTAAATAAACTGATGTAAAAAGGAAGGATGGAGACAAGGTCTATTATTCCCATTAGACTAAAAATATAGTCTTTTTTATTCTTTACAATCATCACTCTCACAATATATTCTATTGTGAATAGGATACTCATAATCCACTCTATCACCAGAAAAGTTTCATGGAACCTAATGTGCTTTACACTGTCCAATATAACAATCATGGCGCTGAGTGCTATCATGAACAGAAGCGTGACATCAAACAACTTTCCTAGAGGCGTGTCTGCGAAATAAACGATGCGGAAAAGCTTCTTCTTCCATTCGCCTTCTGCTGGGATGAAATTATGTTCTCGTTGCATTTTATTTAATTTCTGATGCAAAGATAAAAAATGGCAAGCATATTGCTTTTCTTTTTGAGATAAACATTACAAACCAATGAAAAAAACATTATTAATTTCATTATTATCTGCATATTTAGGCGTTTCCGCACAACAGATAAGAATAGGTAAAATTTTTCCAAATGAAATTCGGCCTACACTGAAAACCAATCGGAACTTCAATTATAATTTTATGGGCAGTAACACTGCCGAAGTTTTCATCAGAATCCCTGAAGGAGGCAGATACCGCATCATTATCAATGAACAGGAGATAGAATCTTCTACCGGCATGTTCCGTTTTTTTGATTTGGAAGAAGGCAGCCACACTCTTTCTATTTTGGAAGATGATTTTACCATTTACAGAACCCGCATCAACCTGAGAAATAACCACCGCTTGGTTTTTGATTTTTTCTATTATGACGGCTTATTTTTGTTAGAAGACATTAATCTCAACAATATCAGAGAATTAGATAAAAGAGAAAACCGCGGCCGAAATTATCTTTCCCCTTATGGGAAAAATGTAATGAGTCCCAATGATTTCAGCCAGTTTTTTTCTCATTTTAAAAAACAGTCTTTTGATAAAGAGAAATTGGAAACTTTTAGAATGCAGAATCTTTCTACAGCCTTCAGCGCGGCACAAATCATCAGCTTGATGAAAGAAATGAGTTTTGATGACCAAAAACTTGTTCTTGCCAAAGAAGCCTATCCATACTGCATAGACCAAGAAAACTATTATAAAGTAGCGGATGCTTTTACTTTCTCCTCTAATTCGTCGAAGTTGAAAGATTTTGTAAAGAATTACCGATAATAATTATTATAGTTCTATATTTGCAGTTGAGAAATTTAACTTTTATCTATGGAACTATTATCATTATCAATGCCAGATTTCGCGGATCCGCAGATTTGGATAAGTTTATTAACACTGACCTTCTTGGAGGTGGTTTTGGGAGTGGATAACATTATTTTCGTTTCCATTTTGTCCAACAAACTTCCTGCTCAGCAGCAAAACAGAACCAGAAATATCGGACTGTTCTTTGCGATGATTTTCCGTATTGGATTATTATTGACCATCAGTTGGTTAATCGGGCTGAGCGACCCTGTTCTCACATTAGATTGGTTCAATGACCCACAAAACCCAGGCAATGCATTGGCTTTAAGCTGGAAAGACATCATTCTACTCTGCGGAGGGCTTTTCCTTATCGTGAAAAGTACGATGGAAATCCACCACAAAATGCAAGGTGATGCACACGAAGACTCTAATACATCCAAAGCCTCCGCGGCGATTACGATGGTCATCGTGCAGATTATTTTAGTGGATATGGTGTTCTCGCTGGACTCTATCCTTACGGCGGTGGGACTTGTTGATAATGTGGCAATTATGATTGCGGCTGTGATTATCTCTATGACAATAATGATGCTCTTCGCTGGAAAGGTGAGCAGCATTATAAACGCTCATCCGAGTTTGCAGATGCTGGCGCTTTCTTTCTTGGTTGTAATCGGTGTATTACTCGTTGCGGAAGGTATCCACCAGCACATTAGCAAAAATATTATTTATTCTTGCTTGGCATTCAGTTTAACAGTAGAGTTTTTAAACATCAGACTTCGTTCAAAACAAGAAAAACAAAAAAAAGCGGAATAATTTCCGCTTTTTTATATTAAAAAATGAAAACTGCACACCTATAATGATAAATAAGAAAAAAGCACTCAAGATTTTTTCTATATCTCTATTAGTAAAGAATGATATTCATAACTTTACATATCAAATTTAGCAAAAAAATGAATTTATGTATAAAAAAATATTCCAATATGCAATAATACTTATCTATATAGTTCTTATTGCGGTTCTTTTAATAGATATTTACAATATAGCTACAAATGCACAAGAATATCCACTAAACTGCAATACTTGGTCATATTGTTCTGTAGGAAACTATATCATAACAAATGTATTCTTTATATTGTTTCTTATATCAGGGATTTGTCTCTATTTTATGAAAAGAAATAAGCTTCTATTTTACCTGAGTTTTTTAATATCTATCTTATATATTCTCTTTTTTGCAGAAAGAAATTGGTAATATTTATCCTTTATAGAATACAAAATGAAAACAGCAAAACAACTTATAGAAGACGAACTTCAGAAAACAATTTATCAGCTTAAAGAAGTTTCTCTTTTGCAAGAGGAGAAACAAGCACTTGTAAGCTATAAAAAGGAGTTAGAACAGCTATTGTTTCTCAAAAAACTTTCGGATACTTATCATTTGGAACCCACAACTATAGAGAGGATTATTGTATTGCCTCCGTCCTCTATGGCTTTTGCTGATTTTCGGATTGTAGATGATGTAGAAACTGATGAAAGAAAATATTGGAAAGAATTGCAAATGGAAGGTGAAAATCTTTCTTTAAACGAAGGCGATATAGTAATTAAGAAAAAATGAATGAACAAAAACTCTATTTATACAAAGAAAATGTGGCCGTTCGTTATTTCCTCAACTGCTCTGATTTGCATAAAAAAGCAACCGACCAGCCCACTTATTTATACGATGAAATCACCCAAGAAGAAGCCGAAACACACAATCAAGAGCGCGCTTATTATATAGGCTATTTCAAAGGAGAACAGATCATTCGTTATGAAAAAATTTATCAGGGAAAAGTGTTGATGAATAAAACTATCTCAAATTAGCTTTTTTCGCGAGTTCGAATAATTCTGGATTGATGTGGCAGTATCCACTTGGGTTTTTATCCAAATAATCCTGATGATATTCTTCTCCGCTGTAGAAATTTTTCAAAGGCTCATTTTCTACTACTATGGGTTTTTCATAATTTTTTTGAAGTTCCAAAAGTGCCTCTTTTACGGCTTTTTCATCTTCTGAATTTATCCAATAAATTCCTGTTCTGTAGCGGGTTCCGATGTCTTCCCCCTGCTGATTAAGGCTTGTAGGGTCTATTGTTTTGAAAAACAAATCCAAAAGCATTTCCAGACTTACCACCTTTGGGTCATAAGCCACCTTTACCACCTCTGCAAAGCCCGTGCTGTCGGTATACACCTGTTCATAAGTGGGATTTTCTATATTTCCATTAGCATAGCCTACCTGCGTAGCCGTTACTCCGTTGATTTGTTTGAAAAAATGCTCCGTTCCCCAGAAACATCCACCTGCAAAATAAATTTCTTTATCCATTTTATTTCTCGCCCTTAAATTCTTTTATCGTTTCCTGATATAAATTCTCATACATCGGAATGATTTTATTATAATCAAAAGTCTTTGCTACTTCTGTGGCATTCGTCTTCATTTCCTTTAAAAGAGCCTCATCAGACAAAATCTGAAGCGTATATTCAGCCATTTTATCCACATCGCCTACATTCGCCAAAAATCCTGTCTTTCCGTGAATATTAACCTCTGGAATTCCTCCTGTATTACTGCTGACCACGGGCGTTCCTGCTGCCATAGCCTCTAGCGCCGCCAGACCGAAACTCTCCTTTTCCGAAGGGAGAAGGAACACATCTGCATAGGTAAGCACTGGGCGAAGGTCATTTACTTTTCCCATGATTTTTATTTTGTCAATAAAATCTGGTTTTTCTGATAGAAAAGCATTTACTTTTTCCATCTCAGGGCCCTCGCCTACTATGATTAGTTTGCTCGGAATTTTTTGATTTACCTTTTCAAAAATCTCCAAAACATCCTGAATTCTTTTAACAGGTCTAAGGTTAGAAATATGCACTAAAATTTTCTCGTTTTCCTCGGCAAACTGATTTCTAAAACAAACCGAGCACTGCTCAAAATGTCTTTCTTCAATGAAGTTCGGAATCACATGGATTTCTTTTTTAATATCAAAAAAAGCCAATGTATCCTGTTTCAAACTTTCCGAAACCGAAGTCAGCGCATCAGACTGATTGATAGAAAATTCCACTGCATGTTTATAGCTCGGGTGCTGCCCCACCAAAGTAATATCCGTCCCATGAAGCGTAGTCACCAGCGGCAAATCCTTGCCTTTTTCTTTCAGCATCTGTTTCGCTGTAAAAGCCGCATAGGCATACGGAATAGCATAATGAGCATGGAGAACATCCAGCTGATACATGCACACCACCTGATATATCATAGAAGACAGCGCGATATCATACGGCTGATGCCTAAATAAGGGATACGCCTGCACATTCACTTTATGAAAAAAGATATTAGGTCTGGTCATATCCAGCCTTGCAGGAAGCTCTGAACTGATGAAATGCACCTCATAGCCTTTTCGGGCAAGGTTCATCCCGAGTTCTGTCGCCACTATTCCACTTCCCCCATAAGTAGGGTAACATAATATTCCTATTTTTAACATTTTCTCTATTTATTTCTGTTTTGGGACATCTATTCCCATTCCGTATTTTATTTGTTCATTTACTACCACCGGCAGCCTTCCGTTTATCTTTTGTTTTCCTAAATAAGCTTCCGCTGTAGCTTTCATCGAGAGAGGATTATTTTCATAAGAAACCAAAACCGATGAAATTCCGCTAATATCCACATCCTGAAGAGCATATGGACTTCCGAACACATTGAGAATCACTTTATTTCTTGATTTCACTTGGTTGATGAGCCTTTTGCTCTCCCACGATATTTTGTAAGGTTTGTAAGCCGTAGAATTATCCTTATGAAGTCCGATGATTACCACTGCTTTTTCTGGGATAGACTGGATTTCTTTGAAAGATATTTTTTTTACCTTAATTTCTTTGGACAATTCTTGTAAAAACGCCTCGTGCGAAGCCTCTTCTAACGGAAGATAATAAACTTCCTTTTCTCTAAGTGGGAAAAGCTGTTTTTCATCTTTTAATAAAGTCAAAGCATTGGCATATAACTTTTCTGAAATTTTCGAGTGAGAATCGTTATTCAGAGCATTATTAATTCCTTCTGAACTAAGCGGTCGCAGATTCTGAAGTCCCAAAAGATATTTCGTTTTCAAAATCTTTTTTACACTCTCTTCCAGCCTTTTTTCACTGACTTCTCCCTTTTGGATTGCTTCTTTTATCAACTTTTTCCCTGTCGGTACATCTTGGCTAAAAAGCAAAACATCATTCCCCGCCTTGAACGCCCTCAAATCCAATTCTCCAGCAGGATATTTTTTAGCAACAGCATTCATATTCAGGGCATCGGTAATGACCAGCCCTTCGTATTGGAATTTATTTTTCAGCAAATTCGTTACAATATCATAAGAAATAGAAGCAGGGATATTTTTCCCTTTTTCCAGCTGTGGAACATAGAGATGTGCTATCATCACCCCGCCTATTTTCTTGTCCATCAAGGCTTTGAAGGGTGCCAATTCTATTTTATTCAGCCTCTCCAGACTATGTTTTACCACTGGCAAATCCAAATGCGAATCTACATCCGTGTCCCCATGCCCTGGGAAATGTTTAATCGCTGCCAGCACGCCGTTATCCTGCAAACCTTGTGCATACGCCAGTGATTTCGCAATTACATTCTGAACATCCGAACCAAACGAACGATTACCTATAATCGGGTTTTTAGGATTGGTATTCACATCCACCACAGGAGCGAAGTTCCAGTAGATTCCCATTTTCTTTGCATCTTCTGCTATTTTAGAAGCCATTTCATAAACCAAATTATTATCCTGAATCGCTCCAAGGGTCATCGCCCAAGGGAATTTGTGCGCTGTTTTTATTCTCTGATAAAGTCCCCATTCGGCATCCATACCAAAGAGCATTGGCACTCTGGATTTCTTCTGAAATTCATTTACCAGCGCTATTTCCTGCTCGGCATCATCCTGCATCAGGATAATTCCTCCTATCCTCTCCTGCTCTACGAGTTTCCTTACTCCTGAGATATGGTTTTGGTCTTTATTGGTATAAAGCGCGACGATGTAGAGCTGCCCGATGCGCTCATCTATGCTGAGTTTAGCATAAAGGCTGTCTGCATATTTCACCGCTTTTTTATCCAAATCTTTGGTGAAATTTTTGGGAGCGAACTGTGCGGAAAGTCCGGCACTGAGCCCAAGGAAACAAATTCCTAAAAGTCTTGCAATGTTTTTCATAATGAGCAAAAATACAACTTTAATTTTATAAATAATCCCATGCGCAGAAAATCATTTTCAGTAAAAGTTAAACACAAAAACCAGCCCTGCATACGGAGATGAAGGGCTGATGAGATTTTTCTGCTGACCTACTGCTGTTTCTTAGTGGGAGTTTTCTTTCTTTTGGCGAGCATATCGGCGTAGTATTTTCTGCTGTTGTTGATGATTTCCAACAGCTCGCGGTAGAAAGGGTCTTGTTTTACTTCTGCTAAGGCGAGGACATAGTCTGCCAGTTTTTTGTATTTATCTATCATCACTTTTCTTAGTTCTTTCACATCGTAGCTTCCTTTTTGGGCATTCTGCACGGAACGATGGGAGAAAAGGTCATTAAAATCTATGTTGGCTTTCTTCAGCCGATCTACAAATTTATTAACCGCCAAGACCGTGATATCATCCATATATTCTGGCGACTGCAATGTGGCCACCAAGGTATTGATACGGTTGGTTTCTTTCTCGAAAGAGTCTCCTTCCACGCCTTTATACTGGTCGAAGACTATTTTCAGGGCATTGTAGGCTTTGGTTTCGGGTTCTTCTTTGGAAGTCCGGTAGGCCTTTATGCTGGTTTTCAGGGCTTGGAGGGCATTGTCTCTGTCCTTGTCCAGTTCGGCTATTTTTTTGGATTCTTCGCTGGCTTTTATTTTTTCCAGCGCCTTTTCGTATTCCGGAAGCTGGTTTTTCAGGTCTTGGGCGAGGTGGGAGAGGTCTGCATCATGGGAGAGCGTCTTTCCGCTTTTGTCTAAATCTTCAAAAAATCTGGCGATGAACTGCCCGAACTCAGCATTGTGCAGCCTAACATAGTCTAGTTTGTGTAATTTTAAGTTTTTCATATTAAATAGTATTTAGAATTAAATTTATTTTTTGTTGTCAGAAATTCTGCTGAGCTAAAATTTTTTTTATTCTTGCTGTCAGAAATTCTGCTGAGCTAAATTCTTTTTCATTCTTGTCGTCAGAAATTCTGCCGGCGAATATTTTTTTATTTCTCGTTGTCAGAAATTCTGCCGATAAACATTTTTTTTCGTTCTTATTCTCTGAGCGTCTTTTCTTTAACTCTGTAAAAATATTGAGAAAAAAAGAGAAAAACAATATGGATATGCGAAATATTCTCTTGATATTTGCAAAAATTTTTGGGGTGATTAAAAAACTATTGGGACAAACGGCGCTCTACGGCATCAGTTCGGTATTGGTGAGGATATTTCCTTTCCTCATCGCCCCTATCATCACGAGGGCATTTTCACCTGCAGAGTCTGCACCCTTCGTGGATTGGTATTCCATCGCGGGAGTGGTTACTGTTTTTCTGACGCACGGCATGGAAACCTCGTTTTTTCGTTTTGCTCAAGAGGAAAACATCAGCCGGAGGACGCTGGTTTCCACTTGTTCCATGAGCATCTTGGCGATGTCTTTTATTTATTTGGTCTTGGGCTGGGTGTTTCGGCGAGAGATTACGGAATATTTCCATACGCCAGACCAAGTGCATTTCTTGATTTTATTTTTGTTCATTCTTTCTATTGATGCCTTTTCTACGATTCCTTCGGCTGTTCTTCGTTTAGAGGGAAAACCGCTGCGGTATGTAGTATCCAAGGTAGCGGGAAGCGTGATTTATTTTGGGTTGGTGGTGTTTTTCATCAATATTCTTCCCAATTTACCCAATGGATTCCTCGGACTGAAATACGATGCTGAGTTCGGCGTGGGATATGTCTTTGTGGCAAATTTGGTTCAGAGTATCGTTTCGTTGCTCATCGTTTCCAAAGAGTTTGTGAATTTCAGTTTTAGGAGTTTTGATTTTTCTTTATGGAAAAGAATTATGAACTACTCTTGGCCTGTGATGGTGGCAGGGCTGGCGGGCATCATCAACCAGACAATGGACAGACAATTCCTAAAATATCTCCTCCCTGAAGAAGAAAGCAAACATCAGATAGGCGTATATGGAGCGGTCTACAAGATAGCGACATTCATCACCGTATTTAGGCAGGCCTACCAGCTAGGGATAGAACCATATTTCTTCTCAAGTTTTAAAAACGAAAATGCGAAGAAAACTTACACCCTACTGATGGACATCTTCGTGATATGCAGCTGTGTGATTTTCCTAGGACTTATCACTAATATTTCTTGGATTTCCAAAATATACATCAACAATCCTCTCTACTACGAAGGTATAGAGCTGATTCCGTGCCTTATGCTGGGAGCTGTGTTTTTGGGGATATATCTTAATTTATCCATTTGGTACAAACTCTCTGACCAGACCATCGTGGGGCTGTATATTTCCCTCATCGGAGCGGCGATTACAGTGTCTGTCAATTATTTTTTCGTGCCTGAATATGGATACTGGGCAAGTGCAGTGGCAGCGCTGCTGACTTTCATGTCTATGATGATAATTTCCTATATTTGGGGGCAAATAAAATATCCGATTCCTTATAATACGGGAAAAATAGTAGTCTACCTGCTTCTTTCCATAGGATTGGGGATGATTTCTTTTAAATATTTTAGAGAAAATTACATCATCAGTAACATTATTTTTGTAATTTTTCTGATATTTGTCGTTTTTAAAGAAAGATCACTCTTGAAAAAATTTTTGAAAAAATGAAAATTAAGATTATAAATAAATCCAAACATCCACTTCCAAAGTATCAGACTGAACTTTCGGCTGGAATGGATTTGTATGCGAATATCACAGAGCCTGTTCGGTTAGGTTCTTTAGAGCGAACGATTATCCCGACAGGTATTTTCATAGCTCTGCCAGCTGGATACGAAGCTCAAGTAAGACCTCGCAGCGGACTGGCTGCCAAGCACGGAATTACTTGTTTAAACAGCCCTGGAACGATAGATGCAGACTACCGCGGAGAGGTCGGCGTGATTCTCGCAAACCTGTCCAAAGATGAATTCATCATCAATGATGGAGAGCGAATTGCCCAGCTGGTCATCGCAAAACACGAAACCATCCAGTGGGAAGAAGTAGAAACCCTTGATGAAACAGAAAGAGGCGCTGGAGGTTTCGGAAGTTCTGGAACGAAATAACAATTGTAAAACCTAAATTATAAATACAACTATTATGAAAATAATAATACCTATGGCGGGGAAGGGGTCCCGATTAAGACCGCACACTTTGACTGTACC
>CALHQK010000032.1 GCA_938037185.1 uncultured Riemerella sp. | reverse complement strand
TTATCGTAGAAAGAGAAAACTCAAAACCTTTATTGGTAACTTCCGCCCAGTTTACATTCACTTGGTTAAATCCTGTTTCTTGTGGAAGTTGTTTCACTCCCAAAAGGTCTGTTCCTTTTCTGTGATAGAAGTCAAGGTTGAAATTAATTCTATTATTAAACAATCCAAAATCCAATCCCACATCTACAGTTCTGGTTTTTTCCCATCTTAACAATGGATTCGGCGCACCTGCATCATTGATGGTGTTTTCTGTCTGGTTGAGGATTTTCGCTATTTCGTATTTTCCTGTGAAGAAAGGCGAAGTATTTCGGTCTATATTCCCCTGAAGTCCGTAGGAACTACGAATTTTGAACATACTGATGGTTTTATTATCCTTCAAGAAGTTCTCATTTTTCACATTCCATGCTACAGATGCCGCCCAGATAGGATTCCAGCGTTTATTGGTTTCCGCTCCAAAGAAGTTTGTCCCATCATATCTCACACTTCCGAAGAATGTATATCTATTAGCAAAAGTATAAGAGGCTGTCCCAAAGAAAGATGCATAAGCATTAGAAACATCGGTATCTACCACAGGAAGGTAGTTTGCATTTCTTATATCTCTATTTGGGATATTTAGAGGGATGGATGTTTTCTGTCTTGGGTTGTAGCCGTACATTTGGCTGGTCACATTTCTATATTTAGTTTCTCTTATTTCTGAACCTACAAGGAGATTGACATCATGTCGGTTTATCTTTTTGCTAAATTCTAAGATATTTTTAAAATTATATTCAAAACTATTCCCGTTAGAAATGTTGTAATAATCGCCTTTTGGGATTATATAAATTGTGTTTCCTCCGACAATTCTCTTAGAAGCATCTCTTCTTTTTCTAAGGAAATAAGTCTGCTCTGTGGCATACTTTTCCGTTTTTTGGTTTTCATACTGGATGCCCAACTGAGAACGAAACTCCAAGAATTTGAATATTTTATAATCCAAATTCAAAATACCACGAAGCGATTTTGTGTTCAAATCATACCTCGTATTGTTCTTTTCCTCCATGTAGTTATACGGAATTCTGGCGTCTCCGTCCATGTAGTTCACATTTGGGTCATAGACATAGTTGCCATTTGCATCCTTTGGTCTTAGATAAGGATTTGCACTTCTGGAATAGTAAGTCGGCGTGATATTCCCCGAAGCATCAGACAAGAAAGAAGACTGCTTAGTATTTGTTCCGAATATGGACAAACCTACTTTTATTTTATTATTGATTTTAAAATCATTCTTAAAAGTAAGGTTAAGTCTCTCAAAACCAGAACCTATCACCGTAGACTGCTCATCATAGTATCCTAATGAGGCGTAATAAGCATAATTATCCAATCCACCAGAAAGGCTCACGGAATACTGCTTGTTTATCGCAGTTCTGTAGAGTAGATTTCCCCAGTTGGTGTTAATTCCTCTCAATTCATTGATTTGCCTTTTTGAAGCCTCACTAATCGCGGAAAAACCACTGCTACGGAATAAATTCCAATCGCCATTTGCCAATAATATTCTTGCAACTGCTCCATTGTCCCTTCTATAATTGTCTAAATCCGAACGAGATGCCATCATCAGTTCCCAATCTACTTTTTGATTGGAATTCATCAAATTAAGTTTAGAAAAATTCGGTCTTAAATTGACAAATGTACTCGCTGAGAAATTAACATTCATTCGCCCTTTTTTCCCGCTTTTGGTCGTCACCAAAATCACCCCATTCGCTGCTCTCGCTCCATAAATTGCCGTAGCCGAAGCATCTTTCAACACTGTGATGGACTCTATATCTTCTGGGTTAAACCCTGCGATAGAGTAATTTTTAAGTTCGTTGATGTCCTTTCCTGCATCATATTTAGGTGCATCGCCCATTTCCAGAGGCATTCCATCTATAACCCATAGTGGGTCAGTAGGTCCCGAAAGTGAAGCCGTTCCCCTAAGTCTGATAGGTGCAATCTGCCCTGGCGTTCCTGATGCTGGCGTAACGAGCAAACCTGGCACTCTCCCCTGTAGCATCTGGTCTATGGATGCTACCGCCTTTTGCTCTATATCTTTCATTTTCACCACATCCACAGAAGATGTGATTTTACTTTTTTCTATCTTTTGGAAACCTGTGATGATGACCTCATCTATCTCCTTGGTCTTAGTTTTAATGGTGTCTACAGGCGTATTCTGCGCCCAGAGAACACTCGGTAAAAGACCCAACAAAAATTTCGCTCTCCTCATTTTTAGTTTGTAAATTTTATTATTTTTCTCCTAATGCTCTATTTAGTCTTATCAACATATCTTCGTAGTGATTTCTAGTCGCTTCATCTGCTGTATTTTTTGCTACGAGGATGATTTTCTTTACTTTAATCAGCTCTGCTCTCTTTGCGGAACCCACCTCCGAAAGGCGCTTCATTCCACTGAAATACATTGTCAGTTTCTGCTCATCTATGCTGTGTTTGTCCTCCAAATTATGGTGCGCATAATCACAAATCATAGGCATCTTGCCAAAAATCCCTTTTTCTGTTTTTTCATAAATACGCCCTACATCTATGATAAGCGCATCTACATAGTTTTTCTGCGTCATTCTTTCAGCGATAGTCAAGCTCTTGTTTTTCAAAGATTTATCAAAGATAAATTTCCTCAAATCATCGAAAAGCTCCGCTACAGTCATTATCTTTTCGTTTCCTTCTGTGTGCAGGAATTCCGCTTCCAAAAGTCTCAAAAGCCTTTCATCATGCATCAGATTATACAAAATAGCGGCCTGTCTCTCTCTGAAAATATTATACGGCGACTGCTCTACTGCTCCTGCTGGTGTATTTTTGGTAGGTTTTAGTACATCTTTTAACGAATTGATAAACAACCATTTCGGCAGGGTGAGAATATTCTTTTTAAGGAAGTTCAGCGCCTCTTTTTGCGTTTGATAAGGAACAGGTATGTAGGATTTCATTTTATTACCTTTTACCAAAGGCGTGAGATAAAACCCACCGATGTTCGCCAAAGTATGCGTATTATAGACATACCACTGGTTAATCACCTGATTATAAAACGCTTTCGCCTCTTCATAGGTTTCGCCGTTTTTCGTACTCCATTCTATGATATTTGGAATTGTTTTTTTAAGGTTGATAATTCCGTACTCTCCTGCTTTCATGGCATTATTCCCTAAATCCTCGGATTGTGAACGCGGGTCTATGGTTTCGGACTGCTGCTCTCCGTAGAAATACTTCGGATCACCATCGTGTTTATCTATCCAAGATTTAGTAATGCTTAGTTCCTCCTCTGGGCTGGATTTCCCTGTCCAGCGGTATCCGAAATTGATTGCAAATTCATCATAAACGCCTATTTTAGGAGTGATCTGCTTCACGCCATCGCCTTCCTGTGCAACATAGTTAAACCTCGCATAATCCATAATAGAAGGCGCCGTTCCGCCCATTTTTTCGGTAAAATCTGGCTTTCTCAAATCCTCTACGGAATACGCAAAAGATGAACCCATATTGTGCCTTAGCCCAAATGTATGTCCCACTTCATGAGATGAAACGAAACGGATAGCATTTGCCATTTTAGCATCTGGGAAAACATTTCCTCTCGCCTCTGGGTCTATGATGCCTGTCTGCACGCGCATCCATGAGTGAAGAAGCGTCATCACATTATGCCACCAGATGATATCCGATTCTAGAATTTCTCCCGTACGAGGGTCTACCACAGAAGGTCCCATGGCATTTGCCATAGAAGATGCAGCGTAGGTAATTACCGAATACCGCACATCATCTACATCAAATTCTTTATCCTCTGGGTCTGGAAGTCTTGCGCTGATTACATTTTTAAAACCTGCCTTTTCAAAAGCTTTGTTCCAGTCATGAACGCCATCTATTATCGCCTGCTGCCACTGTTTGGGCGTTGCTGGGTCTATATAATAGACTATCGGTTTTTTAGGCTCTACCAGCTGTCCTGACAGGTATTTTCCTACTTCCTGTTCCTTAGGTTCTAGGCGCCAGCGTGTGATGAGTTCCTTGTTATCTACTCTCTGTTGTTTATCCGAGAAATAAACCTTCGGAGTGGTAAAGTATCCTACTCTATCATCCGAAAAACGCCCTACCATAGGCTCTGGAAGGAGAACGATATTCGTGGTCGTTCCTACCGTAAGGTCAGCTTTTTCTGCAGTGGTTTTACCTTCGGAAACTTGGGTCGTAAGCTGGGATTTTATCACGACATTCTGCGGGAAGCTCTTCACCTCTTCTATATAAGAATCTTTGGTTCTGACCGAACCGCCCATACCGATGTTATCAAAAAGGTTATTAAAACTCTTGGAAGTTCCATTGAAAACATTATTCACCTGCACCACTACAGCAGAGTCTTTTCCGTAGGTTTTTATCTCAAAACCTTCTATGATGGACTCTACATAGTTGTCCCGCACGGAGAGGGCGATATTATCTTTCCTATTTACGCTGATTTTCGGGTCAAAGGTCTTCGCCCACACCTTATTATTTTTCACATCCTTGTAGAAACGGATGAGCTTATTTTCATAATTGATACCCTTGTTGATACCCGCATTGTTTATCTGAGCAGGAACGGAGGAAATTTTATTGACAATCAGCAGGTCTTTTCCCAGCACTTCATTAGGAATCTCGAAATAGATTTTCTCCTTTATGGTATGGATTTTAAAAAGTCCGTCCTTGGTAACTGCATCTTTTATAAAATCGTTATAAGCTGCAGTATTGCCTTTGCTTGCTGTGCTGTCTTTTTTCGCTTCGTTTTCGGTCTTTGCTGCATCTTTTTTCTTTGATTTTTTATCTTGAGAAAAAACAGCCATAGACTGAAACAACAAAACAACCAATAATATTTTCTTCATTACAAATAAGATTATGTTAGAAATTTCAAAAGGAAGGGCAAAAATAATAAGTTTTTCTTAAAAATTAAAATATTTTGATAAAAAATCTATAATTCCCTAAAAACATTCCCTTTTAAAATGAAGAAAAACAAGTGCAAAACAAAAATGTTATTCCTTAAATGGTGCGAGTGATATCATAGAAAAGGCGAAACCTCAGTTAAACAAAGCTGTTTCAATTCCTTAAATGGTGCGATTAATACGGAATTTGTAAAATTACTATTCCCTGAGGTATATGTGTTTCAATTCCTTATATGGTGCGATTAATACTAGAATAGTCAATACTTTATTTCTGAAGCAAGTGTTTCAATTCCTTAAATGGTGCGAGTGATATATTCAGAATTTCACAAAACGAAGCACGAATAAAATGTTTCAATTCCTTAAATGGTGCGAGTGATATGAAAACAGAAACATTCCGTGTTCAGAAATTCATGGTTTCAATTCCTTAAATGGTGCGAGTGATATTAATCCAAACTCTGGTCTCTTCTACCTGAGTTTCAGTTTCAATTCCTTAAATGGTGCGATTAATATTGTATCATGAACTTTGTATTATTGACAGGGAGACTGTTTCAATTCCTTAATTGGTACGATTAATATGAGATAGGTATAATGATGATTGGAAGCCTAATTGGGTTTCAATTCCTTAATTGGTGCGAGTGATATTTCTTGCAGCATATCACTTGACAAATTCAGAAGAAGGTTTCAATTCCTTAAATGGTGCGAGTGATACAATGGCAAAGACAATATTATTCAGCAATAACAAGTTTCAATTCCTTAATTGGTGCGAGTGATATAGAAAGAAAGAGCTACTTATTCTATTCCTTATCGGTTTCAATTCCTTAAATGGTGCGAGTGATATAGGTTCGGCTTTACAAAGAAGTATATTCCCTAAACCTTATGAAGTGGAAAACTACCGTTTTCTGACCCTCTCCCTGCTCTATTACTTTTCTCTCCGTGGTAGAGGCTACTACCTTTATACCTATGCTCTGTAATAACCTAGCCAGCGCAAAGCAGAAACACAGCTCTCCCATCAGATGCACTGCCGCTATCCCTGTGCCATACTCTATCTGTATCTTCTGGAAATAGGCTTCCGCTATCTCCATTATTTCGGTTTCATCTGCATAGGGGTCTACATTGGGAAACGGCATATCTACCACTCTACCAAAGAGTTTTTCGGCAGCTTGGCATTGATCTTTTTGCCAAGTGCTGTAGGGATGGTTAGAGAGATTTAGAAGCATTATAATAGTTTTTTGAGTTCTTCATAGTTTTTAGACAATGCATCTTTAAATTTACTAGATTTTGCATCTTTATCTGTAAAGCCACCATGGTTTATAGTATTCCTTTTATCCGTCAGAGCAGAATACCTATCCGATATCTCTTCTAGTGATTCTATTTCTCCTAATTTATCAATCAATAAT
>CALHQK010000031.1 GCA_938037185.1 uncultured Riemerella sp. | reverse complement strand
GAGCGTTGGATTCATAACCCAAAGGTCACGGGTTCAAGTCCCGTCTTCGCTACAATAATATCTGTAAAATAATGCGTTACAGAAACAAGAAACCAAAATAGGGACTTACAATTTTGTAAAGTCCCTATTTTTATAAAATATTCTATATTAGGTTTTTATTCATATTTCATTTCTAATTCATTATTGTTACTAGATATCCTCTTTTTGAAGTATCAGTAGAAAATGTATTACACAAAAAGACTATTTTGCAAAAATTTTCTTAAAAAGCCATACCGCTATAATAGCAAACAAACTCCATGCAACAAAACCACCAAGAGGTCCCCGTGCCAGCAGTCTTACTACCGGATAAACAAAAAAGAATAAAATCCCTGCCAAAGCAAATATATTAACTAAATTTTTCATACCTCTAAATTAAATAATTATTTTCATATTGCAAGTTGTGAAAGCATAAAAATCAGCTCTTCTGCAACCTGAGTCCCGTTGTATTTTGTGATTTTGGAATATAAAAAATAAAAACGCCTGTTTATAGGCGTTTTTTTTGTGCATTGTTACTGATGTATTCTGTAGCCGCAGAAGGATTCGAACCCTCACTGACGGAGCCGAAATCCGTAGTTCTATCCATTAAACTATGCGGCCGTTGCGGTGCAAATTTAGCACTTTTATATCAAATTTAAAAATATATTCTGCGGTATGTCTGGCGCAGTGGGGAAGGTGGTTTTAGAGCATTTTCAGGTTATTTACTTCCATATCTGTGAGGATACGCCAATGCCCGCGTTTGATATTCTTCTTGGTAAGTCCCGCGAAGATTACTCTATCCAGCGCTTCTACTTCGTAGCCCATTTTCTTGAAAATCCTTCTTACTACTCTGTTCCAGCCGATGTGGATTTCTATTCCCACCTCGTTTTTGGGTTTTCCTTCTATATAGGAGATGCTGTCTACTTCGGCGACGCCTTCTTCCAGGCGGATACCTTCTGCAATCTGGTGGAGGTCTTCTATGCTGAGCTTCCTGTCGAGTGTTACATGGTAGATTTTCTTCACTCCGAAAGAGGGGTGGGTCAGCTTCTTGGTGAGATGCCCGTCATTGGTCAGGAGGATAAGTCCAGTGGTCTGTCTATCCAGCCTTCCGACAGGGAAGAGGCGGTATGGCGATGCGTTTGCCACGAGGTCCATCACGGTTTTTCTTGCCTTCTCATCTTTTGTGGTAGAGATGTAGCCTTTTGGTTTGTTTAGCAGCACATATACGGGTTTTTCGGGGGTGATGCCCTGCCCGTCAAACACTACGCGGTCGGTTTTCTGCACTTGATAACCCATTTCAGTGACGATTTTCCCATTTACCTCCACGAGGCCTTGTGAAATCAGTTCATCGGCTTCTCTTCTGCTGCAGATTCCAGAATTAGCAATGTATTTATTGAGCCGAATGGTGTCTTTTTCGGCTTGTTTGTTTATCTTTTCAAGCTTTCTTTTCAGGATAAAAGATTTAGCTTTGTCGCCCTCTTCTTGGGGTCTGTTGTAGGAATGCTTCCGCGGTGTGTTTTCTTTTTTGTCCGTGGTATTTCTTGCGGAGGTTCTGCTGCCGCGCTTTCCGTGCGGGGTATTTCCTCTTTGGTCTCTTCCTTTTCCTCTATTCATTTTGTAATCAATAATTTTTGCAAAGGTAATAAATTTGAAACGGAAGCCGCTCCTTTTCCGAAATAAAAATAAAGGAATATATGGGTGGTTATGGATGAAGAATTTGTAAAGACAAAGAAGAGAAATACAGAAGGCAAAATAAAATAAATGGAAAAACAAAAAAATAAAAACCGCTAACAAATTTATTAGCGATTCAAATTGTGAACGCGGAAGGAGTCGAACCCTCAACCTCCAGAGCCGTAATCTGGCGCTCTATCCAATTGAGCTACGCGTCCTCTTGATTTTAGTTTTGCAAATATAATACTTTTTTACTTTCTTTGAAGAATGAAAGCGAAAAAAATATTAAAATTATTGCTTCTTCTTGTTTTCTTTTCCTGCCAAAAGAATAAAGACCAAGAAACCAGCAACTGGACACAGATAACTCCGAAGCTCTTTTTTCAAGAAAGGGGGGAGAAATTCCACATAAAATCAGGAGGACATGAATGTTCTTTCCCAAAAGAGAGACTTCCTTTCAAGAAAGTAGTAGTACTGACCACCAGCCAACTCGGGTACATCTCCGCACTCGGGGAGGAAGAGCGGATTTCTGGAATAGCCGGCGCCCAGTATGTATATTCCGAAAAAATAAAAAACCTAATCCAAGAAAATAAAATACAAACCGTAGGAACAGACCAAAAGTATAATCTTGAAAAAATCCTCGCATTAAAGGCGGATGCCGTTCTTACGAATTACATGCCGAACCTCACCGATACTTACGAAATATTCAGAAAAAACGGCATCGATGTAATATTTTTAGACGAATATTTAGAAGAAAAACCTTTGGAAAAGACCGCCTACATCAAATTATTTGGAAAACTCTTCGGCGTTGAAAAAAAAGCAGAAAAAATCTATAAGGAAATAGAAACTAATTATTTAGCTCTAAAAAACCAAGCAGCTAAGGCAGGAAACTCGCCGGCGGTTCTTTCAGGGGAGATGTACGGAAATCATTGGTTTTTGGCTGGAGGAAAGACTTTCGCCGCACAATATTTCAAGGATGCAGGCGCAGATTATATTCTGAAAAACAACCAAGATGAAAAATCCGTATCCATGAGTTTTGAGGAAATTTTCTCAAAATCCCAGTCTGTTCAGTATTGGGTAAATCTTAGCAACTATGTTACGAAGAAGGAACTCTTGAATAAAAACCCTGCGTATGGAAAACTCCGCGTTTTTCGTGAAGGGAAAATTTTCGCGATGAATAACCGCCAAAAAGGAGATGCCAACGATTATTTTGAAAGTGGAGCTGTCCGTACGGATTTAGTCCTAAGGGATTATATTAAAATCTTCCATCCGGAATTTTTCCCAAATGACACTCTTGTATATATGAAGGAATTAAAATAATTTAAAAATAATCTATCATCTTTAATTTTAATAAAAAATACTCAACATGAAACGAATATACTGCGCATTCTTCCTGTTTTTGTTTTGTTCTACTTTTTTAGCTCAGAAAATTTCAGAGAAATTAGACAAGGAAGTCCGCGAACTCTTATCCTCGCCGGAAATGTATGCCGCCAACTTGTCTTTCTATGTTTCGGATGAACAGGGCAATTTTATTTATGAATATAACGGAAACAAAGGGCTTTCCACCGCCAGCACGCAGAAAATCTTTACCGCAGCAGCTGCGCTGGATATTCTTGGCGAAAACTTCCGCTACAATACGAAAGTCTCTCATTCAGGAAAAATAAATGATGGAAATCTTGAAGGAGACCTATTCCTAATGTCGGAGGGCGACCCTACCTTGGGGAGCTGGCGCTATTCTGGATACAAGCCGGAAGATTTTAGAATGAAGTTTATTCAAGCCGTAAAAAGCGTAGGAATCAAGAAGATTTCCGGAGATTTAATTATAGATGATTCTTATTTTGATTTTCAGAATATTCCTGGCGGATGGCCTTGGAACGACATTGGAAACTACTACGGAGCCGGAACATGGGGCGTAAATTGGCGCGAAAACCAATTTGACATGAATATTCAAGGAGGCAGCTCGCTGGGAAGCCCTACGAGAATAATGAACTTTTCTCATCAATTACAAGGCGTAAAATGGGTGAATGGAACGCATTCGGCAGGAAAAAACTCTGGTGATAAAAGTATCATCTACACCGCTCCGCATTCGGAGGTTGCCTACATAAATGGAACGCTTCCGATGGGAAAAACTTCCACCGTTTCCGGTTCTGTTCCAAATCCGCCGAAGCAGCTCGCCGCGGAAATAAAACAATGGTTTCAAGAAAGCGGGATAGAATTCAACGGAAATATGCTCACCGCATCACAAGAATTGATAGAAAAAGGCGAATATACGCCACGCAAGGGGAATATCATCTTAGAATATGAATCTCCTGAAATGCGACAAATAATCTACTGGTTCATGAAAAAAAGCGTAAATCTTTATGGAGAAACCCTCCTGAAAACCATAGGAAAAATAAAAAATGGGAATGCTTCCTATTCTTCTGGAATAAAAGCCCTGCAAGATTTCTGGAAAGAAAAAGGCATCAGAACTGCGATGATAAACTTTGCGGACGGCAGCGGGCTCTCGCCGCAGAACTATGCATCGGCCAGAGCCGAAGTTCAGGCTTTAATCTGGGCAAGAAAGCAAGAATGGTTTCCTGTCTTTGAAGAATCTTTCCCATCCTACAACGGAATGAAAATAAAAAGCGGAACGATAAAAGATGCCAAAGCATACGCCGGCTACCACACAGCAAAGACAGGAGAAAGGTATGTTTTTGCCGTTATTGTGAATAATTACCACGGAAAGAATGTTAATGAAAAATTATTTAAATTGCTCAATATTCTAAAATAAAACTTAGAAATGAAGTATTTTCCGTCTTATACACGCTGGGCGATTTTTATGTTTGTCACTTTGGCTGTAGTTTCGTTGGCTGTAGCTTCTACTTATCTTATCAGAAGGCTTCAAAAGCAGGAAATAGACAGAGTAGAAGTAATTGCTACTGCAATGAAATTTATGCAGGATGAACAAGCTAACGACCCAAAGACATTGGAACTTATCCTTACCATCATGAAGGACAATAATTCTATTCCCATTATTCTGACCGACCAAGAAGGAAATCCTATCTTAGCGGAGGGCACTTATAGAAATATTCCCAGCGAAGCCTTAGAAAACCCTGAAAAATTAAAGACTTTAATAAAAAAAATGGGAAATACCTATCAGCCGTTTTTAGTCAAAATGCCCAATGGGAAGAATCAGTATATTTATTATTCCAACTCCCTACTGCTGGACAAATTGGATTATTATCCTTTGGTTTTAGCTGTATTTATAAGCGGTTATCTGCTGGTCTGCTTTTGGTTTTTCAGAACGATGAGGAAAAATGATGAGCATTTTCTCTGGGCTGGTTTAGCAAAAGAAACTGCCCACCAGATAGGAACGCCGCTATCCTCCATGATGGGCTGGGTAGAAATCATGAAAATGGAAAATCCCAGCAGCGAAGGAGTGAAAGAACTGGAAAAAGATGTAAACAGGCTGGTTGTAATCTCGGAGCGGTTTTCCAAAATAGGTTCTACACCGGAGCTGAATGATTTAAACTTAAAAGAAACCATTCAGTATAATTTTGATTATTTAAAACCGAGAATTTCCTCAAAAGTGGATTTTAAATTCAATGCGCCTGAGAAGCCCGTTTTAGTTCCGCACAGCAAAATTTTGATGAGCTGGGTAATAGAAAATATGGTAAAAAACGCCGTAGATGCCATGAAAGGAGAAGGCAAATTAGAAATCAACCTGTATGAAAACGACAAACATGTTTTCATTGATTTCAAAGACAATGGCTGTGGGATGACTAATACTCAAATGAAGAATGTTTTCAGACCTGGTTTTTCGACCAAGAAAAGAGGCTGGGGACTGGGACTTTCTCTAGCGAAGCGGGTAATTAACGAATATCATGGCGGAGATATAAAAGTAGCCTCCTCTGAAGTCGGAAAAGGAACGATTTTCAGAGTGATTTTATAGAAAAACTATTTCTTTTTCCCGAATTCTTTTTCCCATTCTTCGGCAGCCTCTGACAGGGTCTGGTAGAAATCTTCTCCGTATTTTCGGATGAGTGGTTTTTTCAGGAATTGATAGACTTTTACACCTAATTCTTTTCCCAAAGTGCAGGCATCAGAGCAGATGTCCCATTCGTGGTAGTTAATCGCAGAAAAATTAGAATATTCCGTAATACGAATAGGGTAAAGATGACAGGAAATGGGCTTTTGCCAGTCGATAACGCCATCTTCATAGGCTTTTTCTATGGCACATTTGGTGTAGCCTTTTTCATCAAAAATCACATAGGCGCACTCTGCATTATTCACCAAAGGAGTAACCAAATCTCCTTCAAAATCAAGCGTATATGTACCTTGTTCTTCGATGGCTTGGATTCCTTCTGGGCGGAGATAAGGTTTTATTTTAGGGTAAATTTCATCCAAAATACGCGTTTCATCTTCATCGAGAGGGGCTCCTGCATCGCCTTCCACACAGCAGATTCCCTTGCATTTAGCAAGATTACACACGAATTCTTCGGAAAATAAATCTTCAGAAATTAGTTTATCATCTATTTGAATCATATTTTTTAAAGTATAAAATCAACAAGTAAAAATCTAAATTTAAACAAAAGGCAAGAGAAAACGATAATCCAAAGTCCGACTTCCTGCTGCCATGGTTTATTGAGAAATCTCAAAAATCGGCTCAAAATAATGCTTATGGGGAGCATAACCAGCAAAAAATACTCGTAACTATGTCCCATATAGAACACCAAAGTTAAACATTGAGCAAGTAAAAAAATAAGAATAAAAGCATATTTATACTTGTTGGCAGGGCTTTTTTTGTTAAAATTGATAAAATGGTCTAATATTGCCAAAACACAAAAAAACAAAATAGGAACCAAAGCATAAAGCGCTGAAAAATCGGATATTATCTGATTGGAAATGAAAGGAATATAATCCCAATTAAACTCATTAAACCCTAAAATATACATAAGGCAGAAATAACCAAAAAACACCATCCCAATTCCCAAAATAAGCCTGAAAATATTGAGTAAAATCTTCTTCTCGGAATTTCCTATGATATGAATAATAATGAACAAGAAAAGTGTCCATGTTGTAGGCATAAAAATAAAATTAACCGCCAGAATATTCCCAATAAAAAAGTAAGAATTATCCCTCAATTTAGGGTTTTCATCGGTCAGGAAAAATAATAGAATAGAATTGGTAAATAATGCCATGCTTATTCCTATATCCAAATTTCGGGTATAAAAAGAAAATATAAAACATATATACAAAAACAATGGCAGATGCGTACGCCGTGTCATCCCTATTTTATTGAATAAAACACATCCCAATGCCATTCCACAAAAAGCAATAAATGAAGAAATTATATTTAACAAACTAAAAGACAAAGTATTGGTTATCAGAATAATAGCCAATATAACTCCCATGTAAATAGGAATTGAAAAAATATTAGTTTCTTTGGACAGCAGGCGGAACATTATTTTGTAAAGTCTTAAATAAATTCTTTTCCGTTTTCTAAATCTTGTAAATCAGCTACATACTGCTTTATGAGCTGGTCATGCTTTCTTGGGCAGATGAGCAGAGCCTTCTCCGTATCTACGATGATGTAATCTTCTAACCCATCTACAACAGCTATTTTATTCTTATTTTCAATACGGATAATACTTCCTTTTGTATTGTAAATGAGACTGTTATCGGATTTTGAATTTTGGTTGTCATCCCACGGGGCATTTTCAAATACGGAAGTCCAAGTTCCTAAATCCGACCAGCCCAAATCCGCAGGGATTACATACACATTATCAGCCTTTTCCAAAATACCATTATCTATTGATATTTTTTCTGTTTTGGGATAAATATTTTCTACAAAATCTTTTTCCTCCGGTGTGTTGTAAACAGGGCTTACAAACTGCTGAGCCATTTCAGGAAGATGGTTTTCAAAAGCCTTTAAAATTGATTTTGCATTCCAGATGAAAATTCCGGCATTCCAAAGATACTGCCCGCTGGCAAGGAATTTCTCCGCGGTTTCTAAATTTGGTTTTTCGGTAAAGGTTTTCACCTTGTTTATTTCCCCAGCTTCTTCCTTTGAAAACTGAATGTATCCATAGCCCGTATCGGGTCTGGTAGGCTGTATACCGAGTGTTACCAAAAAATCGTTTTGGCTCACCGTTTCAAAAGCAAAAGCCACTTTTTCTAAGAAGCTGTTTTCCTTTAAAATAAGGTGATCCGCTGGAAGAACAATGATATTGGCCTCTGGATTTAATGCTGCTATTTTATGGGTCATGTAGATATTACACGCCGCAGTGTTCCTCATCATAGGTTCTCCCACAATATTATTTTTAGGCAATTCAGGAAGCTGGTTCTGGGTAAGTTCCATGTATTCTGAATTGGTAATCACAAAAATATTTTCCACGGGAACAGCCTTTTTTATCCGTTCAAAAGTCTGCTGAATCATGGTTTTTCCAGTTCCTAAAATATCATGAAACTGTTTAGGAAACTGTGTGGTACTCATCGGCCAAAAACGGCTGCCTACACCACCCGCCATTATTATGCAGTAATTGTTATTTTTGTTCATAAACTTAAAGTTTTTCTACTTTTGCACAAGATTTGAATAAATACAACCTCCCAGTGTGCAAATTTTTGCAAAGGTAGCGTTTTTTCTTTTTTTCTTCTACTTTGTAACGGCGGTTTTCGTAAATAAATTCTTCACCGATAAAAAGTTCTTCCACATAGATTTGATTTTCGGAATCCTTCTTGTCAAAATATTTTACCAACTCTGGGCTGGACATGAAATTCGCTTTCGGATTTTTAGCAAAATTAATGATTAAATGCTGTAAATCATCAGAATAAACCAAAATACTTTCTAAAAGCAGTTTTCTGAAATGGTTTTTCCATTCCTTTCCGTGCGCAGTGATGCGCCTTTCCTCGTGAAAGGCCAGCAGATGGGCAATTTCGTGCGTAAATACGAAGAAAAACAACTCCGGCTCTAGGTTTCCATTAATGCTTATAAGGTGTGATTTGTCCGGCATCAACCGATAATCACCCAATTTACTCTGTCTCCCGCGCGTTATCTTGATGTGGCATTGGTGATTTCCCAGCCATTTTTTGATAAACAACAGGGCGTTTTCAGGAAGTAATTTGTTTAAAATTTCTACAGACATGCCACAAAGATAAAACAGCTTTTGTAGAGTTGCAAGATGGAAAGTTAAATTATTATTTTTTAAATAAAATCTTTATTTTTGTTGAAATTTATACAATCATGGCTTTAAGTAGAATATGGAGTGCTTTTATCCTCATCGCTGTTTTAGTGGCGAGTTTCAAATATATGTTTTCGGATGATTATAAGGCTATTTATAACGATATGGTGGTCGGCAAAAGCGGTGATACCATCGTAGTTGCCGTAAAACCTCTCACAGAAGTAGGAGAGGGGCTTCAAAGAGAACTTAAAGAGCATAAAAACATTCAAAAAGACAAGATAAACTATCAATATGATGAAGAAAAGTCAGCGGTAAAGGTGTATAGAGTGCAGTCTGCGGATGGCGTGATAGGAACCAGCCGTACAGCGGTGGAAATCTGCATCAAGCTTATAGGGATTATGACGCTTTTTATGGGATTTATGAGCATAGCCGAAAAGGCAGGAGGCATCAATCTTCTGAGCCGATGGATACAACCCTTTTTCTCCAAGCTTTTCCCCGAAGTGCCGAAAGGGCATCCTTCTTTTGGGCTGATGATGCTTAATTTTAGTGCTAATTTATTGGGATTGGACAACGCCGCTACGCCTTTTGGCCTCAAAGCCATGGACAGTCTGCAAAGCCTTAATCCAGAGAAAGAAAAAGCTACCAATGCGCAGATTATGTTCCTCTGTCTTCATGCCAGCGGACTTACATTGATTCCCGTGAGCATCATTGCGGTGCGGTCTTCACTCAATTCTGCCACGCCTACGGACATTTTTCTGCCTACGATGATTGCTACTTTCTGCGCGACTATGGCCGCGATGATAATTGTTTCCATTAAACAGAAAATAAACCTCTTCCAGCCTGTGGTGCTGGCCTATATCGGGGGTATTTCCGCCATCGTAGCTCTGATGGTTTTCTTTTTGGTAAAGCTAAGCAGGGAGGAGCTGGATTCGGTGAGCAAATTGATTTCCAACGGACTGATTCTTTTGATATTTTTCCTCATCGTGCAGGGAGGGATTTATAAAAAAATCAACATTTTTGAGGCTTTTATAGAGGGCGCAAAAGAGGGCTTCAGCACTTGTGTGAAAATTATCCCTTACTTGGTGGGCATGCTCGTTGCCATTTCCCTGTTAAGGACAAGCGGTGTTTTTGACCTGCTCATCGATGGGATGAAATATCTGGTAAATATAGCTCATATAGACAGCCGTTTTGTAGATGCCCTGCCAACGGCACTCATAAAGCCTCTGAGCGGTTCGGGAGCGAGAGGAATGATGATAGACACGATGACTACTTTCGGGGCAGACAGCTTTCCAGCGCGTCTGGCGGCCATTCTGCAGGGTAGTTCGGATACTACTTTCTATGTCATCGCCGTATATTTCGGAGCGGTAGGAGTAAGGAATACTCGCTATACAGTGGGGGCTATGCTTCTGGCAGATTTGGTGGGGATTATTACCTCTATCTTATTGGCATATTGGTTTTTTGGATAAAATATTATTTTAAAAAAGCCCTGCCGATTGTGGCAGGGTTCATTGTGTAAATAAGTCGTCAAACAATAACTACACAACATTTAATAATTCTTTTCCTATATCTTTTATTCCATTTACAATTCTTTCTCTTTGCTTTGGTCTTGGGTTTCTATGCCCTGACATGTAGTGACCTAATTGTTTTTGGTTAATCCCTGTTACTCTTGAAAGCGCTGCACGAGTAAGGATACCATCATATTTATGCAATATGGCGGATATTTGTAACTCAAATTCAAATTCATATTCGCCAGCCACAATATAATCAGGCAACTTATCGCCGTCTTCCAAAGACTCTTTCACATGAAATTTAAAAACTTCCGCGAAACTCTTTTTTAATTCTTCTAAATCCTTGTTAGTATCTATCACAACGCCGTTTATACTATCACAAACGGCAGAATAATTGTTTTCTGACCAACCTACTAATACTTTTACTTTTTCCATTTTTATTGTTGATTTTTTGCGGGGCTTATTTCCACCCCGCTTGTTTAAAAATACTATTTAATAACTCTTGGCTTAATGTGTCACTTGACTTTCCATTTACTGTTACTTTCCCTTTCTTTTCAGGGTGTTTAAATTGTCTGTGACTGCCTTTCTGTGCTTTAAGATACCACCCATCTTTTTGGAGCATCTTAATAATTTCGCTTACTTTTAATGGTTTCATTTGTTTGTTATTGTTTGACTTGTCAAAGATAGTAAAAACTCTATCATCATACAATTTTTTTTATAAATTTTTTATAAAATTTCTCTGTAGAATTGGCAAAACCATAATTCAGGTCGTAATATTTGCAGTGTCCCTGTTTGGTGACTTCGTTATATCGATTGAGGAAGATTACTTTCCTATTCTTGTAAATCTTATTCGGTTTTAAGGATATAACTTGCTAATGTAACCAAAACATGGAGGGCTATTATTTTTCTGTTAAATTTGGTCTCTTGTTAATCCTATACACTTTTATAGTGGGATTATTACCTCTATCTTATTGGCATATTGGTTTTTTGGATAAAAAATTTGCAGGATTTAAGAAAATTTTTATACCTTTGTCCTCTATTTTATGCGGAAGGCTTTACAAAACCTTCCCACAAAAACACACAAAAGGATGACAAAAACAGAGACAAATAACAAATTAATGGATTATATAGCGCCGGAGTTTTCCCTATTTGGGGAAAACTCCGGCGCGTCTTTATGTGTTTTAAAAATAATGTATAACAATTAAATTAATGGAATAGTATGAAAAGGACATTAATTCTTTTGGGAGCCTTGAGCGTAGGAACAGCTTACTCCCAATCTCACAAGGTAGGGATTAATACAGATAATCCCAGAGCGTCATTAGAAGTATCTAAGGCTGCAGGTATAGCTGCAACAGAAGTGCAGGGGTTCATCCTGCCGCAGCTTACACAAGCAGAGAGAAATGGTATGGACAGAACCAAGTTTGTAAACGGTTTACAGATCTATAACACAGACAAGAATTGTGTGGACATCTGGAATGGTACCAACTGGCAGTGTTCTGACGGAACCAAGCAGGACAACCAAGGGGATACGCCCTCTAGCCCAAGTGCTGTTCTTACTGTTACCCAGTTAGGATTTAGCGGGGTTTATAAAGCGAATGAATTCCTTACAGATGACAACAAAGTAACTTTTAGGGTTAAAAACACAGGTACTGTACCTTCTACTGCTGCTACTATAACTTCTTCTGATCTCGAGCTTACAGATGATATAAGTACCAGCCCTGTAACTGTAAAAAGTGTAGATCCTGCAAGCTCTGTGGTTATAGCCCCAGGCAGAGAGGTTATAATTACCTATACATTGCAGGGAAAACCAAGAGTAGGAAACTTAAAAGCTAAATTTACCCATAATGGTATATATGATGTAGCACAAACCATCGTAACGGCACAGGCAGAACCGCAGTTACCACAGTATGTAACTTTGTTCGATGGCGAGCGTTCTTTTGTATCTGTGTATGATGCAGACTACTGGCCGTACAGCGGACCTACTACACCTACCGCAGAGACTACTTCCCAGAATGTAGATGGTATTACTACTGAACCATTGATAGATATTCAGGGGAAAATTCCTACTACAGGAGTAGAGGTCTATATCCCGATAACAGTAGATCCGGCTATAGGGCATGGCTCTGTACAGCTGTCAGCTTTTCCTGGGATAGAGCTGCCTGTTTATGATACCCATACAGAAGATAACACTGAAGGAAAAATAAAGCTTTCTTGGGCTTCACAGACTATTCGTAAGGATGATACCTACATAAAGGCTACAATTTCTGCAGTGGGGCAGGACATATCACTAAAAAAATTAGATTTTCAATCCGGTATGGGGCAGGATTACAAAGGAATAGAAATAGCAACCTTTAGATACATCACTACACAGGGCGGTACTCGGAAAGCAAATTTTGTAGTAAGGCTGATGTCTGGTATCCCAGATAGAAGATTTGCGATAAAAACCAAAGGCAGTGGCGGGACTGATGTCTATGACCACCAGTTTATCTATGTGCCGGTAGTATTGAAATATGATTATTATACTAACCCATTTTATAATGGAGTTCTTAATAATCAAGTGTGGCTCAATAACAACTTAGGAGCAGAATATACCCGATATGGTTCCCCTGTATTTGACCCAGGACAGCAGGCAAAAGAACATAATGATTATAATGCCTTTGGTTCTCTATGGCAGTATGGGCGCCCTGCCGATGGGCATGAATTGGTAACCTATACCAATGCTACTACATGGCAGTTTAAATATTCAACAACCACTAACCCTACCACTACCTACCCACCACAGCCTTCGGAAAACCAAACGGTAATTCCTACAATAACTACTGAAAGCAATGGTGTGGATACTACACCGATGTGGTATGCAGGAACAACTCATCCAACAGGTTTCCCTGTAACCATAGGAGATACTAATGATGCGGTATGCCCAAAAGGCTTTAAAGTAGCGGATGGATATTATTTTAATTATCTTATTGATAAGATTAAATCCTTTGATAGGATGAAGGATTTCTTTGTGCGTCTGCCATCTAATAGATTTAAAAATGCTGATAATACGACTTTATATCCTGATGGAAATGGCTACTACAACTATGCACCAAAATTATGGACATATAATTCTAGTAGTGGTGTTTCTAGCATAAATCAGGCTACATCAGTAGGTAAAGTTACTATAAAATATGTGGCAATAGGGGCAACTACAGATTATTTATGGGACTCTGCTGCACAAAAATGGAGATATGATAATAATACAACTTATAATATATTGAATACATCTTACGGAAGCATTAATGCTAAAGGAGATATGTTTCCTAACAGTAGTTATGGTAGTACTACAGTTATTCCTGATTTCTTTAGAAAGATTCGCGATAATACCTCTACGAGTTATCTTCTTTATGTCTATCGCGGTGTTCCACATACTGTATCCTCTAGTTTTGCAATCCGTTGCATGAAAGAGTAAAAAAGGTTTATAGTAATATAAATTAGAAAAGGTTTTAGCCCGCAGGGCTAAGGCCTTTTCGCTTTTTGGGTGGTGTGTTCAGCTGTACTGAACAGTGCTGTTCGGTCATGATTAATTGTGCTGTTCGGTCATGTCTAATAGTGCTGTTCGGTTACATCGAATAGTGTTGTTTGGTTGTGTTGAACGGCATTATTCGGTTGCTCCTAAAAGGATAGGAGGGTTCTTGCTTAGGTTTGGAGCAAGGAAAATAGTATAAAAAACTATATTTCCTCTGTTTAAGAGCTTTTGTGATAGGTTCAGAACTGGCTCAACCCACCTCTGAGGTGGTTAGAGCTACCTTTTAGGTGGGTTGAGGTGCCTTTGAGGTGGTTAGAGGTGCCTTTGAGGTAGGCTGAGCTGCCTTTGAGGTAGGT
>CALHQK010000030.1 GCA_938037185.1 uncultured Riemerella sp. | reverse complement strand
TAAAGATGGTAATGTGACCATAAAGAGTGCTGGTATCTCCAAATTATTAGGAGAGATAGATGCTAAAGTGAATAAATCGTAATTTTTATCCCATGAAAAAACTAATTTTATTACTCACTATTTTATTATTATCAAATTGTAGTTTTATGGATGAAAAATATGAATGGGGAGCGGGTATTTCCACAGAAATAGGTTTTCCTGTGCGTATATACGCAGGAAGAGTAGGTGATGTAAGTATAATGGCGAGTTTTACAGCCTCTTTTGATAGCCCTGATGATGGCTGGGGAGTAGGCACCCAAGAAGGAAGCATGATGAAACAACTCCCCAAGGACATAGATATCGTCTGGTATTCATATGTAGAAGACTGTTTCTACAGAGTAAAAGCAGATTTGGACTATCCTAAGCTGCTAAAACTTTTTAGAGAAGGGTATAAAGACAGAGCTCGTAATTTAGAAGCTTTCCCTAAAGGATATGGAGAGGAGACCTTTAGAACATTTGTGGTAGGGCTTGCCCCTGGCGGTGTAGTAGTAGTATGGATAGAAGGCCCGATGCGGCAGATAGAAATAGGCCGTTTCCAAGCAGAGAAAATAAACCTAAAACAGCCAGAAGGCTTGGATGGCCATGAAAGATTGATTTTTTCAAAAGAAGAACACCAAAGGGTATTAAATGATAGTATCGCACGCCCTCCACATATCCGTGAAAAGCCTATTCCTTTCGGACTATGGGATGATTACAGAGATATAAAATACCCTTGGTATCCTACTTTTGAGTTTTATAAGGGCGCAAAAATAGGGGATGTTTTTATAGAATATTTTAACCGAGAAAGGTGGGATACTTTTTATGATGAAATGACACTGGAAACTCCTGCCCGTAAAAACTATTCCAGCAATGAAATTACGATAATTCCAGATATTTTTTATCAAAAAAGAGAAGATATTTCTGATAAAAAATATCCACTACCAAAAACAATTAATTTCATATATAAAGCAAATAACGGAATTAAATATTTAGGTGAATATAAATTTGACTGGGAAGAAAACAAGAAAGTTTTTGCAGAGTTTTTTAAGATGTATCCCAACACAAAAAGAGCAAGACTGAATATCAGAGTAAATAGGGATAACAGCCTGTTTACCATTCGTTTAGAAAACGAGAAAGGAGATGGAATATTTTTCCCTTTTCATAGGGAGAGATTAGATTTAGATGACACTTATGATGATTATCCTACACTTGATTAATGATAAAAAATATTACAATGGGGCAGACTTATGTATATAACAGCGGTTCATTTGATAAAGAAAATTCAAAAGAAATTTTCTTGGAAGCAGGATTGTTCTTTGATGGCACAAACAACAATCATAGAAATGTAGAAATTAG